>NZ_DASURI010000238.1:0-6767 GCF_036280135.1 Longimicrobium sp. | reverse complement strand
GGGGTACTTCACGGGCGAGGCGGTGGAGAGCGAGGCGCTGCGGGGGCACCTGGCCGAGGCGCTGCCGGAGTTCATGGTCCCCGCGGCGTTCGTGCGGATGGACGCGTTCCCCGTCACGCCCAACGGCAAGCTGGACCGCCGTGCGCTCCCCGCGCCCGGGGCGGAGGCGTTCGCCACGCGCGGCTACGAGGCGCCCGTGGGGGGGACGGAGCAGGCCGTGGCCGAGATCTGGGCCGAGGTGCTGCGCATGGAGGACGTGGGCCGCGGCGACGACTTCTTCGCGCTGGGCGGGCACTCGCTGCTGGCCGTGCAGGTGATCTCGCGCGTGCGGCAGGTGCTGCAGGTGGAGGTCGAGCTGGGCGAGGTGTTCGCGCGCCCCGTGCTGGCGGACTTTGCCCGCGCGCTGGACGCCGCGGCGCGGTCGGAGCTTCCGGCCATCGAGCCCGCCCCGCGCGACGGCCGCCTTCCGCTCTCCTTTGCCCAGCAGCGCCTGTGGTTCCTGGAGCAGCTGGGAGGGCTGGGCCCCGCGTACCACATCCCCCTGCGCCTGCGCCTGCGGGGGACGCTGGACCGGGGGGCGCTCCTGCGCGCCCTGGACGGGATCCTGGAGCGCCACGAGGCCCTGCGGACGACGTTCGCCGAGGTGGACGGCGTCCCCGAGCAGCGCATCGCGCCGGCGGACGTGGGGTTCCACCTGGTGGAGCAGGACCTGGCGGGCCACCCGGACGCGGAGCGGGAGCTGGAGCGGGTGGCGGCGGAGGAGGCGCGCGCGCCCTTCGACCTGCGGTCCGGGCCGCTCGTCCGCGGCCGGCTCGTGCGCCTGGCGGACGATGACCACGCGCTGCTGGTGACCATGCACCACGTCGTCAGCGACGGGTGGTCCATGGGCGTGCTCTCCGGCGAGCTGTCGGCGCTGTACGCCGCCCACCGCGAGGGGCGCAGCCCGCGGCTTGCCCCGCTTCCCCTGCAGTACGCCGACTACGCGGCGTGGCAGCGCCGCTGGGTGGACGGCGACGTCCTCCGCCAGCAGGCGGAGTACTGGGTGCGGACGCTGGCGGGCGCGCCCGAGCTGCTGGAGCTGCCCACGGACCACCCGCGCCCGGCAAAGGCCGACCACGCGGGGGCGGTGCTGGCGCTGGAGGTGGACGCCGGGCTCACGGCGGCCCTCAAGGCCCTGTCGCGCCGACACGGCACCACGCTCTACATGACGTTCATGGCGGCCTGGGCCGTCGTGCTGGGCCGGCTCTCGGGCCAGGACGACGTGGTGATCGGCACGCCCACGGCAGGCCGCGGGCGGCGCGAGATCGAGGGGCTGATCGGGTTCTTCGTCAACACGCTGGCCGTGCGGGTCACGCTGTCCGGCGCGCCCACCGTGGCGGAGCTGCTGGGCCGGGTGCGCGAGCGGGCCCTGGGCGCGCAGCATCACCAGGACATCCCCTTCGAGCAGGTGGTGGAGCGGCTGGACCCCACCCGCAGCCTGTCCCACGCGCCCCTGTTCCAGGTGATGCTCACCTGGCAGAACGCGCCACGGGGGACGGGGATCTCCCTCCCGGGCCTGGACGTGGGCGGCGTGGGCGCCGGGTCGATGGACGTACGCGTCAAGTTCGACCTGTCGCTCACCCTGCGCCTCGCGGGCGACCGCATCGTGGGGGGGCTGAAGTACGCCACGTCGCTCCTGGAGCGGGAGACCGCCGAGCGGTGGATGGGCTACCTGCGGCGGGTGCTGGAGGAGATGGCGGCCGACGAGCACCGGCCCGTGGATCGCCTGCCGCTCCTGCCGCCGGACGAGCGCGCGCGGGTGGTGGACGGGTGGAACCGCACGGACGCGCCGTATCCCGGCCGGTCGTGCGTGCACGAGCTCGTCCAGGACCAGGTGGCGCGCACGCCGCACGCCCCGGCGGTGGTGCACGCCGGCGGCGCGCTCACCTACGCGGAGCTGAACGCGCGGGCCAACCGCCTGGCGCACCACCTGGCCGCGCGGGGCGTGGGTCCCGACGTGTGCGTGGGGCTGTGCCTGGAGCGCGGCGTGGAGATGATCGTGGCCCTGCTGGCCGTGCTCAAGGCCGGGGGCGCCTACGTGCCGCTGGACCCGGACTATCCCGCGGAGCGGCTGGCCTGGATGCTGGAGGACAGCGCGCCCGCCGTGCTGCTGACCCAGGCGTCCCTCGCGGGGAGGTTCGCCGGCGCCCCCGTGCCCCGCGTCCACGTGGATCTCGACGCGGCCGCGTGGGCCGCCGGGCCGGACACCGATCCGGCGGCGGCGGGGCTTACGCCGGAGCACCTGGCGTACGTCATCTACACCTCCGGCTCCACGGGCCGGCCCAAGGGGGTGATGAACCAGCACCGCGCGCTGGTGAACCGCCTGGCCTGGGGCCGCCGTGCGTGGTCCATGGGCGCGGACGAGGTGCTGCTCTGCAAGACCTCGCTCAACTTCGACGGCTCCGTGCGCGAGATCCTGCTGCCGCTGACGGCCGGCGGACGCGTGGTGGTCGCCGGCGCGGACGAGTACCGCGACCCGGCCCGCCTGCTGGCGCTCATCGGGCGCCACGGGGTCACCACGGTCAACCTGGTGCCGTCGCTGCTGCAGATGCTGATGGACGCGCCGGGGGCGGAGAACCTGCGCCACCTGCGGCGGGTGCTGTGCGGCGGCGAGGCGCTGCCCCCCGCGCTGCTGGAGCGCTTTCACGCCGCCCTGCCGGAGGTGGAGCTCCACAACCTGTACGGCCCCTCCGAGGCGGCCACGGCGGTCACCGCGCCGCGCCTTTCGGCGCGGGCGGGGGACGCGGCCGTGCCCATCGGCGGGCCCAGCGCCAACGCCCGCGTCTACGTGCTGGACGGGGCGGGCGAGCCCGTGCCCGCGGGCGTGGCCGGGGAGCTGTACATCGGCGGCGTGCCCGTGGCGCGCGGCTACCTGGGCCGCGCGGCGCTCACGGCGGAGCGCTTTGTCCCCGATCCGTTCGGCGGCGCGCGCGGGGCGCGGCTGTACCGCACGGGGGACGTGGTGCGGTGGCGGGCCGACGGGCGGCTGGAGTTCGTGGGACGCAACGACGACCAGGTCAAGGTGCGCGGCTTTCGCGTGGAGCTGGGCGAGATCGAGGCCCGCCTGCGCGAGCACCCGGCCGTGCGCCAGGCCGTCGTCGTCGCCCGCGAGGACGTGCCCGGCGACACGCGCCTGGTGGCCTACTGCGTGGCGGACGAGACGGTGCCGGTGGACGTGATCCGCGCGCACCTTGCCGGGCGTCTGCCCGCGTACATGGTGCCGGCGGCGTTCGCGCGGCTGGACGCGCTGCCGCTCACGCCCAACGGAAAGGTGGACCGCGGGGCGCTTCCCGCGCCGGAGGGCGACGCCTACGCCGCCCGCGCGTACGAGGCGCCCGTGGGCGGGACGGAGCTGGCCCTGGCGGAGATCTGGTCCGAGGTGCTGCGCGTGGAACGGGTGGGCCGCCACGACGACTTCTTCGAGCTGGGCGGACACTCGCTCCTGGCGGTGCAGGTGATCTCGCGCGTGCGGCAGGGGCTGGGGGTGGAGATCGCGCTGGGCGAGGTGTTCGCCCGGCCCGTGCTCGCCGACTTCGCGCGGGAGGCGGAGCGGGCCGCCCGGGCGGGGCTGCCGCCCATCGAGCGCGTTCCGCGCGACGGCCCCATCCCCCTGTCGTTCGCCCAGCAGCGGCTGTGGTTCCTGGAGCAGCTGGGCAGCCAGGGGAGCACCTACCACATCCCCCACCGCGTCCGTCTGCGGGGGGCGCTGGACCGCGGGGCGCTGGCGCGCGCGCTGGACGCGGTCGTGGCGCGCCACGAGGTGCTGCGCACCACCTTCACGCAGGTCGACGGCATCCCGGAGCAGCGCATTGCCCCCGCGGACGCCGGGTTCCTGCTTCGCGAGCACGACCTGGGCGGGGCCACGGACGGCGAGCTGGACCGGCGGATGGCCGTCGAGGCGGGCACGCCCTTCGACCTGGAGCGGGGGCCGCTCATCCGCGGCGTGCTCTTCCGGCTGGCCGAGGACGACCACGTGCTCATGCTGACCATGCACCACATCGTCAGCGACGGCTGGTCCATGGGGGTGCTCACCAGCGAGCTCTCCGCGCTCTACGCCGCCCACGCCCGGGGCAGGGAGGCGGCCCTGGCCGCGCTGCCGCTCCAGTACGCGGACTTCGCGGCGTGGCAGCGGCGGTGGGTGGACGGGGACGTCCTCCGCGCGCAGGCGGACTACTGGACGCGGACGCTGGGCGGCGCGCCGGAGCTGCTGGAGCTGCCCACCGACCGCCCGCGGCCCGCGCGGATGGACCCCACGGGGGCGCGGGTGGGCGTGGCGCTGGGCGCGGAGACGACGGCGGCGCTCAAGGCACTGGGGCGCCGGCACGGGACGACGCTGTACATGACGCTGCTGGCGGGGTGGGCCGTGGTGCTCAGCCGGCTCTCCGGCCAGGACGACGTGGTGATCGGCAGCCCCATGGCGGGGCGGGGACGCCGGGAGATCGAGGGACTGATCGGCCTGTTCATCAACACGCTGGCCCTGCGGCTGGACGCGTCCGGCCCGCAGACGGTGTCGGAGCTGCTGGGGCATGCCCGGGCGCGGGCGCTGGAGGCGCAGCAGCACCAGGACATCCCGTTCGAGCAGGTGGTGGACCTGGTGGATCCCGTGCGCAGCCTGGCGCACACGCCGCTCTTCCAGGCCACGTTCACCCTGCAGAACGCCCCCGGCGGGGACGGGGTGTCGCTCCCGGGGCTGGGGACGGAGCGGGTGCGGGCGGGCTCCGCCCGGGTGGAGTCCAAGTACGACCTGTCGCTGACCCTGTGGGAGGCGGACGGGGGGATCCGGGGCGGCGTGACGTTCGCCACGGCGCTCTTCGAGGCGTCCACCGTGGAGCGCTGGGTGGGCTACCTGGGCCGGGTGCTGCGGGAGATGGCGGCGGATCCGTCGCAGCGGCTGGACCGGCTGGCGATCGTCCCCGAGGACGAGCGCGCGCTGGTCGTGGAGGAGTGGAACCGGACGGAGGCCGCGTACCCGGCGCAGTCGTGCCTGCACGAGCCGTTCGAGGCGCGGGCGGTCCGCGCGCCGGACGCCGTGGCGCTCGTCTCCGCCACGGGTGAGCGGGTGACCTACGGGGCGCTGAACCGGCGTGCCAACCGGCTGGCGCACGGGCTCCGGGCACGGGGCGTGGGCCCCGGCGTGCGCGTGGGGCTTTGCGTGGAGCGCGGGCCGGCCATGGTGGAGGGGGTGCTGGGCATCCTCAAGGCGGGCGGCGTGTTCGTCCCGCTGGACCCGGGCTACCCCCGCGAGCGGCTGGAGTACATGCTGGCGGACAGCGCCCCGGCGGCCGTGCTGGCGCAAGGCTCGGTGATGGCGAACGTCGGCGCCACGCTGGCCGGGCTGGGGCGCGACGTCCCCGTGCTGGAGCTGGACGCGGCCGTGCCGGCGTGGGCGGACGCGCCGGAGACCAACCCGGAGCGGGGCGGCCTCACGCCGGAGCACCCGGCGTACGTGACGTACACGTCCGGCTCCACGGGGCGGCCCAAGGGCGTCCCGTCCATCCACCACAAGGTGCTCAACCTCGTCCACTGGTACGGGCGCGAGCTGGGGCTCACGGAGGACGACGCCGTCCTGCTGGTGATGTCGTTCAGCTTCGACGGCACCTACCGCAACCTGTTCGCCCCGCTGTTCGCGGGGGGGCAGCTGCACCTGGCGGCCGAGCCGTTCGACCCGGCGGGGATCGTGGCGCAGGTGTCGGCGGGCGGCATCCGTGCCCTGAACTGCACGCCCTCCGCCTTCCAGGCCCTGGTCGAGGCGGACGCGGGCGGCGGCGCGCTGGCGAAGCTGCGCACGGCCGTCCTCGTGGGCGAGGCGGTGCAGCCGCGCAAGCTGATGGAGCTGCCGGAGCCGCGGCCGGCGCTGGTGAACCTGTACGGTCCCACGGAGTGCTCCGGGATCATGACGTACCACCGCCTGTCGCGCGACCTGTCGGTCTACCTGGAGCAGCCGGTGCCCGTGGGCCGGCCCATCCCCAACGGGCGCATCTACCTGCTGGACCGGGCGGGGAGCCCCGTGCCCCTCGGGGTGGCGGGCGAGCTCCACATCGGCGGGACGCCCGTGGGCAACGGCTACCAGAACGCGCCCGGGCAGACGGCGGAGAAGTTCGTCCCGGACCCGTTCGGCGAGCCGGGGGCGCGGCTGTACCGCACGGGCGACCGGGCGCGGTGGCGGGCGGACGGGACGCTGGAGTTCCTGGGGCGGCTGGACACGCAGGTCAAGGTGCGGGGCTACCGCATCGAGCCGGGGGAGATCGAGGCGCGGCTGGCGGCGCACCCGGCCGTGCGCGAGGCGGTCGTGCTCGTCCGCGAGGACGCGGAGGGCGAGCCGCGGCTGGTGGCGTACTGGGTGGGCGAGGCCGTGGAGGCCGAGGCGCTCCGGTCGCACCTGGGCGAGGGGCTGCCGGGGTACATGGTGCCGGCGGCGTACGTGCGGATGGACGCGTGGCCGCTGACGCCCAACGGCAAGCTGGACCGGCGCGCGCTCCCCGCGCCCGAGGGCGACGCGTACGCGTCGCGGGCGTACGAGGCGCCCGCGGACGAGACGGAGGAGGCCGTGGCCGCGATCTGGGCCGAGGTGCTGCGGGTGGAGCGGGTGGGCCGCCGGGACAGCTTCTTCGAGCTGGGGGGCCACTCGCTGTCGGCCGTGCAGGTGATCTCGCGCGTGCGGCAGCGGCTGGACGTGCAGGTGGCCCTGGGCGACATCTTCACCCGTCCCGTGCTCAAGGACTTCGCGC
>NZ_DASURI010000237.1:0-7825 GCF_036280135.1 Longimicrobium sp. | reverse complement strand
GTGAGAATGCAGTTTTTGTTTTCTTTTATCCCAGCTCGACCACGTAGGCGGGATCGAAGCCGTCGACCGGGTCCTCCTCGGCGTAGCCGCGCTGGTTGCTCACCACCCGCGTGCCGCCCAGCTCGTAGTCCAGGCACACGTGCGTGTGGCCGTGGATCCACATCGCCGCGCGGCCGTCCAGCAGCCACTCCAGGTCGCTGGCGTACGCGGGCGTGGCCGGGTGGTCGCGGTACGGCGGATTGACGGAGCGCAGGCTGGGCGCGTGGTGCGTGACCACCACCGTGGGCCCGTCGAACGGCGTCTCCAGCGTGCGCACCAGCCAGTCCAGGCTGATCAGGTGGCTCACCCGCGCGTCCGCCGGGCGAAAGCGGCGGTACTCCGGGTCCACGCGGATCAGCCGAAAGTCGTTCATCACGGCCTGCGCGGCGGCCATCGACACCTGCCGCTCCCCGAACAGCTCAAAGTCCGTCCACAGCGTGCAGCCCAGGAACCGCACGCCCCCGATCACCACCTCGGTGTTCTCCAGGTAGTGAATGCCCCACGCGCGCCCCGCCTCGGCCAGCCGGCGCTGCAGGCGGGGCGTGGACTTGCGGTAGAACTCGTGGTTGCCGGCCACGTACAGCACGGGCCGCTCCGGGAACCAGTCGCGCGCCAGCTGCATGCCGTCCAAACCCGTGGCCGTGTCGCCGGCCAGCACCACGACGTCCGCGTCGGTCTCCGGCGGGTGAAACGGCGCGAACTCCGTGTGCAGGTCGCTCAGGACGTGGATCTTCATGCGGGAAAGATAACGCGCGACGGCACTTATGCGAATCCGCCCCCGCGGTGGACGCGAAAACGGGCACGGCCGCCCATCCGGCCGTGCCCGTTCCGCAGGTCTTGGCGGCGGATCAGGCGCCGGCCAGCCCCAGCTGCTCGGTGAGGATCTGCACGTCCAGCGCCTCGGTGCGCACGCGGCGGTCGTAGTACAGCATCACCAGCACGGCGGGGAGAAAGGGCATGGTCAGGACGATCACCGTCCACGCCAGCAGCTGCTCCAGGATCATGCTCACGGGGCTCGCCGACACGGCCGCCTGCGCCGCGTCGGGGTTGAACGCCTCCTGCAGCCCGCCGGAGAGCACCCCGATGGCGATGGACGGCAGCCAGACGATGACGAACGTCACGAACAGGATCCCGGCGATGCGGGGCAGGGCGCCACGCGCCAGCTCCATCGAGCGCGAGATGGCCTCCATGGGCCCCTTGTCCTCCACCATCACGGCCGGCAGCACGCCAAAGAACATCGCCCCCACCAGGAAGACGACGGCGGACGCGCCCAGGAACACCATCAGCCCGCCCATCACCGTGATCCAGCCCACGCCCAGGCTGGCGAGGATGTACATCACGGCCGCGGCCGCCAGCCACACGGCGATCATGGTCGCCACGAAGGCGAGCGCGGCCAGGGTCCCGGCCCCCACCAGCGTCATGGCGGCGGCGACGGCGGCGGCCACGCTGTCGGGCAGCGACACGGACTTGCCCGCGTACGACTGCGCGGCCTGCCAGGTGAGCGTGCTCCACAGCATGGTGACGCCGCCCGCGACGGCGATTGCCACCACCAGCCCCACGAGCACGGCCATGAAGCCGGGCATGACGGCCATGAGAAAGGCCCCCAGCCCGCCCACGACGGCCGCGCCGATCACCAGGCCCAGCATCAGCAGAAAGCTGGTGCTCACGAAGAGCCGAAAGTTGCGCCGGTACAGCGTGAACGCGCCGTCCAGCACCTCGCCGAACGAGAGGGGGCGAAAGTTGGATGGGATCATCCGGCGGGCTCCGGAGAAGGAAGGGAATGTCGAACGCGGCGGAAACGGCTGGATCCGGAACGTAGGTCTGCGCATCGTTCCGGTCAACGAAACCGATTTCTCACGCAGGGCCGCAGAGGCGCGGAGGAGCTTCGTCACGAGATGAAGTACTCTGCGTCCTCTGCGGCTCTGCGTGAGAATGCAGTTCGGTTTTTCTACCGCAGGCGCACGGTGACGGGCGTGGAGGCGCCGTCGGGGATGGTGCGGTGGTTCTCGTCGGACCAGGCCAGGCGCAGGGTCGTCTCGCCCGCGGGGAGGGCGGGGAGCGTCCAACGGTAGCGCGTGCCGCTCACCGGACGCAGCTCCGTGGACGCCGCCATCAGCTCCGTGCCGCCCACGAACAGGTGCAGGTGCCGCCCCGCCGCCGTCCACCCCGTGGGGCCCAGCGTGAGCGGCGCGCCCGCATCGAACTCCACGACGGCCGGCTGCGCCACCTCCGCGCCCGCGGCCGGGCTCACGATGGACAGCGTGGGGACGGCCGCCGCCGCGGGGCCCGCGCCCGTGTCGGAGCCGCCTTCCGCAAAGCTGCGGACCCAGAAGAACAGGCCCAGCAAAACCAGCACGACGCCAACGGCGCCAAAGATCCGGTCCGACACCAATCGCTCGCCCGCGACCTGCTCCGCCGCCATCTCGTTCTCCCGATTACGGTTACTCGCGCCCATCCGGCGTGAAAGATGCGACGCAGGTGCGCGCCGCGCGAGGGGGCGCGGTTGCCAAGCATACCCCATGGGGGTATATTCTTGCCCATGATGCGCACGCTGACGACGCTCCTGCTGCTGGTCTGCTTCGCCTGGTCACAGGCGGCGGCCGCGGAGTGCCACCTGGCCGCCCGGCCGGGGGGCGCGTCCGACGTGCACGCGGATGCCCACGCGCACCATCACGGGCACACCGCGCCGGTGCCCGCCGGCGATGACAATCCGCATCATCACGGCCCCGCGCAGCACGCATCCACCGGGTGCGGCATGCTCACCTCCTGCGGGGCCGCCACCGCGCCGCCCGTCCTGGCCCAGCCCGCCGCCGCGTTCGCGCAGGCGGCGCACGGCCCGGGCGCGGACCGGGGCGCGTACACCTCTCCCTCGCTGTCCACCGAGCCACCCCCTCCACGAGTCGACCTCCGTTCGTGACATCGACGCCGGCCCGCACCTGGGTCCGGCGCAGTTGCAACTGGAGAGGAGACACACGGAGATGAAGAGGGTGATCATCGCCGCGGCCCTGTTGTCGGGGTTCGCGGTGCAGGGCTCGCTCGCCGCGCAGCAGCACCAGCACGGCGCCGCGGTCGATACAGCGCGTGCCGATTCCACGCGTCAGCACACGCGGCACGCTCCCGCGCATCCCCAGCCGATGCAGGCGGATACGGTGCATCACCGGATGATGCACGCCGATTCCTCGGATCACCGGATGATGCGGACGGATTCCGCGCATCACCGGCAGATGCATGGTGATTCCGCCCATTCGTCGATGCAGCACGGGGAGCACGCGCAGATTCGATCCATGCAGCCCGCGTCCGCCGATCACGCGGGGCACGGAGCGCAGGGCGGACACGCGCGGGCGGAGGGCGTGCCGGGCGCGCACAGCATGGCCATGCGGGAGCTGGGCGGCGGATGGAGCGTGATGGGGATGGCGCAGGCCTATCCCATCCTCACGGCCGGGCTGGCGGACGACGGCTCGCCCCTGCGCGAGACGGAGCCCTACCTCACGCAGCCCGCGCTCATGCTGAACGTGGCGAGCCCGGGGCAGCGCGTCGTCCTGCGCACGACGCTGAACTTCGAGGCGCTCACGCAGCCGGACGGCGAGCTCACGTTCGGTGGGTGGGGCGAGGGGTTCATCGACCGGCGGCATCCGCACACGCTGCTGCACGAGGCCATGCTGAGCGCCAACCTGTGGAGCGCGGCGGGCGGATCGCTGTCCGTCTCGGCCGGCAAGGGCTTCGCGCCGTACGGAACGGACGATCCCATGTCGCGACCGGTGGCGAAATATCCCACGAACCACCACCTTTCGCAGATCCTGGAGCGGTGGACGGCCAACGTTGTCTACCTGCGGGGTGCCTGGAGTGTGGAAGCCGGCCTCTTTGGCGGGCAGGAGCCGGACGGTCCGTACGACTTCAGCAACGTCGAGAGCTTTGGCGACTCGTGGTCCGCGCGGCTCATCCGCCGCTTTGGCGGCACGGGGACGGGCGCGCCGTGGGAGGTCAGCGCCTCGTACGGCAGCGTGGCGGAGACGCACCACGAGGAAAAGGCGCGCACGGCCCTCGTCAACGGCTACGTTCGCCACGCGGGCGCGCACCGCTGGGGCACGCTGTACGGCTTGGTGGAGGCGTCGCGCAGCGAGCCCGAGGGCGACGAGCGGGGGTACTACGCGGTCCTGGGCGAGACGATGGCCGGCATCGGCCGTCATCGCCCGTACCTGCGCGTGGAGCTGTCCACGCGGCCGGAGTACGAGCGCGAGGCGGGCGAGGACGGCTTTTTTCGCTACGACCACGACGCGCACGCCATCGGCTCCACGCGCTGGCTGATCACCTCCGCGGGGTACGGCCTGCAGCTGAGCGGGTTTCCGCTGGGCGCCAGCCCGTTCGTGGAGGCGCAGCACAACCGCGCGTGGCGCGAGCGGGGGGACGTGGATCCCGAGGCGCTCTTTGGGCAGACGTCCTTCTGGAGCCTGACGGCCGGGTTCCGCATCTTCCTGGGCTCCGGCGGGCCCATGCGGATGGGGAGCTACGGCGTGCTGGACGACATGTCATCGAACCACCGGCCCGCCTCCGCCACGGGGGTGCACGGCCACTGAAGACCGAATGCCGTTGAAGCTGCTGACCATCATCCTTCCCGGCCGCCGCGCGCTGTTGCTCGCGGCGGCCGTGGCGTGCGCGCTGCTGCCGTCCGTTGCCGCCGCGCACACCAAGGTCGACCGCACCGCCCCGGCGGACGGCGACACCGTCCAGGACGTGCGCGAGGTGCGCGTGCACTTCAGCCGCGGCGTGGAGAGCGAGCTCACGTCCATCACCCTCTTTCGCGACGGCGCGGCCATCCCCGTCGGCCGGACGCAGGTGGTCCCCGAGACGGAGGGCCGCGAGTACCTGCTGGCGCTGCCAGACGCGCTGACTCCGGGCGCGTACGAGGCGCGCTGGAAGACGGTGGGCGGCGACGGCCACGTGCTGGAAGGCACCTTCCGCTTCGTCGTGGACGGGCCGCCCCCGCCCCCCGTGGACACGGCCGCGCCGCCCGTCGCGGCCGGCCCCGTGCTGGCGGCGGATTCCGCGCCCCCCGCGCAGCACGAGATGGAGGGCCGCGAGGTGAGCGGGGCCGAGTCGCCGCAGGCCGTGGCGGTGCGCTGGGCGTGGTTCGCGGCGCTGCTGGGGATGATCGGCGTCGTCACGTTCCGCTACGGCGTGCTGCCGCGGCTGGACCGCGAGCCGGCGCACCGCGCCGTGGCCGCGCGGGCGGAGAGCGCCGCGTGGTTCGTGGCCCTGGGCGCCGCCGCCCTCTCCGTGGCCACGCTCATGCTGCGCCTGCTCATGCAGGCGGCCGCCCTGGGCGCGGACGCGTGGAGCGGCCAGCGGCTGAACCTGCTGCTGACGCAGACGGGCTGGGGCCTCGCGTGGGTGCTGCAGGCCATCGCCACGCTGGCGTTCGTGCTGGGGCTGTTCGTGGCGCGGGCGCCGTACGGCAAGGCGGCGGGGTGGATGGGGGCCGGCGTGGGCGCCATCCTCCTGTCCGCCGTCCCCGCGCTGAGCGGCCACGCGGCCTCCGTCACGCGGCTGAATGCCATCGCCATCGCCAGCGACACGCTGCACGTGCTGGGCGCCGGCGTGTGGATGGGGACGCTGATGGCCGTGCTGGCCGTCGGCATCCCCGCCGCGCTGAGCCTGGGCGCGGAGGCGGACGGCGCCGTGCTGTCGATGGTGCGCGGCTTTTCGCCGCTGGCGCTGGCCGGCGCCGCCACGGTGGGGCTGACCGGCGTGGTGAACGCGCTGTTTCAGATCACGGCCCCGGCGGACCTGTGGGCCACCAGCTACGGCCGCACGCTGCTGGTCAAGCTGCTGCTGCTGATGGGCGTGGCGGCGCTGGGATGGTACAACTGGAAGAAGGTGCTGCCCGGGATGGAGGCCGAGCCCGGCGTGGCGCGCCTGCGCCGCTCGGCCCGCGCGGAGCTGGGGCTGGCGGTGCTCGTGCTGTTGGTGACCGCCATCCTCGTCGCCCTGCCGACGCCGTAGCAGGGCGGTTCAGGGGAGACGGCAGGGGAGGACTTCGGCGCGGGTTGGATGGCTCGCGCCGGGAGCAACCCGCCGTGGGGCGCTGGGATCTCGCGGATTGGGCGGAGTGTGTCTCGCCCGCGGAGGGCCCCCTCCCCCCGGCCCCCTGCCCCCGCTTCGCGGGGGAGGGGGAGAACCCAGCCCCCGCACGAGCTCGACTCCACGCAGATAAGCCAGCCCAACGAAAACCCCTCCCCCGAAGTTGGGGGAGGGGTCGACTGCCGTTGCGAGGAACGAGCAAAAAGGCGGTCGGGGGAGAGGGCCCTGCGTCGCGCAGCGACGCGGACTCCGCCCACTCTCCGTTCCCTGCATCCCCCTCTGCCTCGCCCTTCCGTCTCCTCCGCTCGTCCTCCCGTCCGCCCTCCAGCACGCCTACTGCCGCTGCCCGCCGGCCTGGCTGAGCATGCGGCTGCGGACGATCTGCCCGTCCTCGTCCAGGATGTACTCAATGACGGCGCCGGTCTCGTCGCGCACCTGGCGCACGGACTGGCCGGCGGCGTTGGTGCTCTGGCGCAGCACGGGCAGGTCCAGCAGCCGGCCCACCGTGCGCGTGCCCACCACGCCGCCCGCCGTGTTCAGCGTGCGCTCCACGATGTTGCCCGTCTGGTCCACCGTGCGCTGCACCGTCTGCCCCAGCGTGTTCACCGTCTGCGACAGCACGCCCCCGGGCGCCGTCACGTTGTTCAGCGTCTGCCCCACGGTGCCCACGGCCTGGTCCGCCACGCCGCCGGGGCGCAGCGCCTGGTTGGCCACGCCGCCCACCGTGCCCAGCGCGTTGTTGACCGTGCCCGTGAGCTGGCTGACGATCTGCGGATTCTCGTCGAGGAACGTGAGCGCCCGGTCCACCGCGTACACCACGTTGTCCAGGTCCACCAGCAGCAGCGCCTGCGCGCGCACGCCCTGGGTGGTGAGGTCCAGCTCGCCCAGGTGCACGTCCGCGCCGGCGGTCACGCGCACCAAGTTGGCCACGCGGGCGTTGAGCGACAGCCGCGCGTCCAGGTTGGCGACGTTCAGGCGGATGCGCTCCACGCACAGGTCCGGCACGTCCACCACCACGTCGTACTCGCGCAGGATGCCCTGCGGCCCCGCGCCCGGTGTGCGTGCCGCGGCGCCCGTTCCCGGCTGGCACTCGGCCACGGCCGTCTGCTGCGCCGCGGCCGCCGCCGGAAGGGCGACCATCGCCGCCAGCGCCATCCACCCCCATCCCTTGCGCATCCCGCGTCTCCCCTGTGCCGGTTGCATCCGTTTGCCCGATGGCCGGGGCGCCGCGTGCAAAAAGGCTGCCGTTTGCGGACGGAACGCCGGGCATGGAACTTGACCGCGCCCAGGCCCCGGCGGAGCGGATTCCTTTACCAGACGCGGATGATGGCACCGGGTAGATGGCTGATCGCGGCGATGCTGGTTCTCGCCGCCGCACCCGTGGCGGCGCAGGACGCGTGCGCCCTGCTGCCCGTCGCCCCCGCCGCGGCGGACAGCCTGCCCGACGTGCTGATCCGCGCCACGGCCACGGCCCGCGAGGTGCGCTTCAACACGCAGCCGCGGACGTCCGTGCGCGCGCTGGGCTGCGCCGACAGCGTGATCGTGACGGAGCGGGTGAACCTGCCCGATCCCGTGGAGCCCGGCGTGACGTACCGCGACGTGCGCGTGGGCATCGAGATCCGCGCGGACCTGCGGATCACCTGTCTGCTCCCCGCGCTCGCGGCCGATCCCGCGCTGGCCGGCCTGTGCGCGCCGGCGCCGTCCGCCC
>NZ_DASURI010000236.1:0-17352 GCF_036280135.1 Longimicrobium sp. | reverse complement strand
GAGTCGAACAGGCGGTCGCGCTCGGCCTGCACGGCGCGGGCGTGCACCTGGCGGGTGGTCTCGAAGCAGTTGATGAGCGCGCCGCCCACGGCGCCCGACTCCACCCGCACGGGGCTGTACGAGAAGGTGAAGTAGGCGTTCTCCACGTCGCCGCCGCGCTGCACGCGCAGCAGCAGGTCCTCGAAGAACACCGTCTCGCCGCCCAGCACGCGCTCGAAGAGGGGGCCGATCTCGCCGCGGATCTCCGGCCAGTTCTCCAGCACCGAGCGGCCCAGCCCCGCCGGGTGCTTGTCGCGCATGATGGCGCGGTACTCGTCGTTGTAGATCTGCACCAGCCGCGGTCCCCAGCACAGGCTCTGGGCAATGCCCTGGGCGATCACCATCCCCGCGGCCGTCCGGAGGCTCTGCGGCCACTGCTCCAGGGGACCCAGCGGCGTGGCGGCCCAGTCCATCGCGCGGCACAGGCGCGCCATCTCGCCCGGTCCGGGAAAGATCGTGTCGGCTTCGCGGAGGGGGAGCGCGGACGGTTGCATGCCTGGGTCACGGGCGTCTGGGGGGTCGCCCCGGTCCGGGCGCGGCGCTGCACGATGCACGGCGAACGGGCGGCGATCCCTGGAGGGTGGCCGGCGGGTCGCGGGTTCGGCGTGGCGGACGCGAGCGCCGTGCCGCGTGCGGCCCCGGCGCGGGTCAGCCGGCGTCCGCGGCCGCTTCGGCGTACCGCTCCGGCGCGTAGCGGCCGGCGAGCAGCCCCGTGGCGGCGTCCGGGTCGATCTCGTGCACCAGCACGCCCTCCCGGCCGTACGGCAGGTGCGCCACGCACGCGCCCGACGGGTCGATCAGGCTCGTGGCGGACTCCTGGTACCGCGTGGCGCACCCCACGCTGGCGAACCAGACGGTGTTCTCCAGGGCGCGGCACATCATCGCCTTCTCGTAGTACGGCGACGCGGGCGCGCCCCACTCCGTGAGCCGCACGCCCGCGCGGTCGCTTCCCGTGTGGTGCTGGTGAAAGACGATCCGCGCGCCCCGCACGGCCGCCCACCGCACGGTCTCGGGGTAGCGGAACCCCTCGTGGCAGATGGTGATGCCGAACGGCACCCCGTTCACCTCGAACATCCGCCGCGTGTCGCCGGGGACGTAGACGGGCGCCTCGGCGGGGTCCAGCTGGTTCTTGGTCTGAAAGCCCTGGACCCGGCCGTCCGCGCCGATGACGGCCGCGACGATCCGTGCCCCCGCGGCCGTCGTCCGCTCCATCCCCAGGATGACGGCGATGCGGTGCGTCCGCGCCATCCGCCCCACCTCCGCCAGCGCCTCTTCCTGCTGCGCGGCGCTGAACGGCGGCACCTCGAAGTCCAGCACCCGCAGCCCCGGCAGGTAGGCCTCGGGAAAGCAGACGATCTCCGCGCTGCGCGCCGCCGCATCCGCGGTCAGCCGCTCCACGGTGCGCAGCGCGTCGTCGAGGGAGGAGGCGATGCGGGGCGACGCCAAGCCGATGATCATGCGGGTCCGAAGCGGGTGCGAGGGGGAGGACGTGGAGCACGGGCGAATGTACTGGGCCCGGGCAGACGCGGCGAGGCTTGGCCAGGCAATCCAACGGATCACCTTCGTCGCCCGCGCGTTGACCTCGCGCTCCCGCAAATGCGTCATCCTGAGGAGCCGCCGCGCGGACCGTCGTCACGACGGAACCATGGCGGCGACGAAGGATCTTGCCCGCGAAGCTCGGGGGGCGACCCTCGTGCACGGAATCCGCCTCCGAGTTTCGCATACAAGATCCTTCGGTCGCGCCCAAAGTCTTGTGCCGGTTCACGTTCGGCGCGGGCGCTCCCTCAGGATGACGCTTCGTGGGGCGGGTGCCAAACCGACTTCCGAAAGACGCAGTGCGGTGCGTTGCGATCAGGACGGTGATCGCGCGGCATGCACGAAGACGACCGAAGAAGGACTTGACGGCCTGTTTACCTTATTTCTAAGATTTCGTTTGAGATCCTTCTTTGGACGGGGGCACGATGATGACGAACATGCACGTGGAGCTGGGACTCGACACCTTCGGCGACGTCACGCGGGGGCCGGACGGCCGGCCGCTGCCGCACGCGCAGGTCATCCGCAACGTCATCGCCGAGGCCGTGCTGGCCGACGCGCTGGGCATCGACTTCATCGGCCTGGGCGAGCACCACCGGGAGGACTACGCCATCTCGTCGCCCGAGGTGCTGCTGGCCGCCATCGCCGGGCAGACGGAGCGCATCCACCTGGGATCGGCCGTCACCGTGCTCAGCTCGGACGACCCCGTGCGCGTCTTTCAGCGCTTTTCCACGCTGGACGCGGCATCGGGCGGGCGCGCGGAGGTGATCCTGGGGCGCGGCTCGTTCACGGAGTCGTTTCCGCTCTTTGGCTACGCGCTGGACCAGTACAGCCAGCTGTTCGAGGAAAAGCTGGAGCTGTTCGCGGCCCTCCTCCAGGCGGACCGCGCGGGCGAGCCGGTGACGTGGCGCGGCCGCACGCGCGCGCCGCTCGCCGGGCAGCACGTGTACCCGCGGACGGAGCACGGCACGCTCAAGACGTGGATCGGGGTGGGCGGAAGCCCGGAGTCGGTGGTGCGCGCGGCGCGCTACGGCCTGCCGCTCATGCTGGCCATCATCGGCGGCGACCCGCGGCGGTTCGCGCCGTACGTGCACCTGTACCACCGCGCGCTGGAGGAGCGCGGCGCCGACCGGCTGCCCATCGGCGTGCACTCGCCCGGGCACGTGGGCGAGACGGATGCAAAGGCCCGCGAGGAGTTCTGGCCGTCGTACCGCGAGATGCGCAACCGCATCGGTGCCGAGCGCGGATGGCCGCCCACCAGCATGGCCGAGTTCGAGCGCGAGATCGACGCGGGCTCGCTGTACGTGGGGTCGCCGGAGACGGTGGCGCGCAAGATCGCGGCGACGGTGGGAGCGCTGGGCGTGGACCGCTTCGACATGAAGTACGGCGCCGGCCCGCTGGCGCACGAGCCCCTGATGCGCCACATCGAGCTCTACGGCCGCGAGGTGGTCCCCCGCGTCCGCGCCCTGCTCGCCGAATCCGCCCCGGCCGAGGTGACCGTCGCCTGATCCCGGCCCCGCGGCGCGCGTCGGGTTGAAGAACGATTCTCACACGGGGCCTTCGGCCAACGGGATCAACGGTAACTGCAACAGACCGCTGGCTCCGCGTGGCGCGGAGCAGGCGCTGGGGGCCGGCGTGCTGCTGCGCATCGACCGCGGCGAGCGGCACGAGCTGCGCAACACCGGCTCCGGGCCCCTGCGCACGCTGAGCCTCTACGTCCCCCCGCTCACCGCCGGCTGATCGCCATTGGATAAACGCGAAGACGCCTCCGACCAAAGCGGCCGGAGGCGTCTGTCCTGGAGCCAGAAGAGCGTTGATCCTTGCGGTATCCGCCCCCCCAGTGAAGCGTCATCCTGAGGGAGCGCCGCGCGGAACGTGAAGGTACGCAGGATCTTGGCGCGACCGAAGGATCTTGTGTGCGAGACTCGGAGGCGGATTCCATGCACAAGAGTCGCCCCCGAGCTTTGCGGGCAAGATCCTTCGTCGCCGCCAGGGATCACGCACGGACATGGGGTTGCGCGGCGGCTCCTCAGGATGACGCTCCGTGGTTTCCATTCAAAGCAGGTTGGGCAACACCCTCTGGCCGACGCTTCCAGCCCAATCCGCGTTTACAAACCACGATGCGGCGCGGAATCACACGGGCGCGGGCAGCTCCACCTCGCCCTCGATGCCAAGCGACACGTACACGGCCGCCACCAGCTGCTCGGGCTCGATGGGCTTCTGCAGAAAGAGGGCGCCCGCCTCCACGGCGCCGCTGCGGAGCGCCTCGTCCTCGGCGTAGCCGGACATGTAGATCACCCGCAGCCCGGGATGCAGGGCGCGGATGCGCGCCGCCACCTCGCGCCCGCTGTCGCCCGGCATCACCACGTCCGTCACCAGCGCGTCCACCGACACGTCGCCCGCTTGGCACAGCGCCAGGGCCTCGGCGCCGCTGCCGGCCTGCAGCACCCGGAAGCCCGCGCGGTCCAGGAACCGGCACACCACGCGGCGGATCATCGTCTCGTCCTCCACCACCAGCACCGTGGCGTCGCCCGTCTCGCGCGGCGGGCCCAGCTCCCAGCGCGGCGCCACGGGCTCGGGCTGCACCGTCTCGTCCGCGCGGGGCAGGTAGACGCGAAACCGGCTGCCGCGCCCCGGCTCGCTCTCCACGTCGATGCTGCCGCCGCTCTGCTCCACGATGCCGTGCACCGTGGCCAGCCCCATCCCGTTTCCCCTGTCCGCCTTGGTGGTGAAGAAGGGCTCGAAGATGCGCGCCCGCGTGGCCTCGTCCATCCCGTGCCCCTGGTCCGTCACCGAGAGCAGAACGCGGGGGGCGGGCCCGCACTCGTCCACGGCCGTCCGCACGCGGATGACGCCCCCGGACGGGCTGGCGTCGCGGGCGTTGATGACCAGGTTCATCACCACCTGCTCCACCTGCGCGCGGTCCGCCACGGCCCGCACGGGGCCGGGCGCCAGCGCCCACTCCAGCGTCACGCCCGTCACCAGCAGGCGCAGCAGCAGGGGCTCCATCTCGCACAGCACCTCGTTCAGGTCCAGCGCCGTGGGGCGCAGCACCTGCCGTCGTCCGAACGCCAGCAGCTGCTGGCTGAGCCGCGCCGCCCGCGCCACCGCGTGCCCGATGCTCCGCAGCTCGTCCAGCGTCTCGTCGTCCCACGCGCGGCGCGCCATCATCAGCCGCACGGTGCCGGCGACGATCATCGCCACGTTGTTGTAGTCGTGCGCGATGCCGCCCGTGAGCCGCCCCAGCGCCTCCATCTTCTGTGCCTGCGCCAGCTCGTGCTCCAGCCGGCGGCGCTGGGTGATGTCCTTGACCAGCCCGAAGCCGCGGCCCGCCGTGCCGTCCGGCTCGCGCTCCACGAAGAGGGAGAAGCGCGCCCAGAAGTCCGTGCCGTCGGCCCGCAGGTAGCGCTTTTCGATGTCGTAGTGGTCGCGCGCGCCGGACAGGATCTCCAGGAACAGCTCCATGTCCAGCGCCATGTCGTCCGGGTGGCTCACCTGGGCGACGGACATCCGGCGCAGCGTGTCCATGTCCCGCCCCAGCATGCGCTGGAACGCGGGGTTGGCCAGGGCAAAGTGCCCGCTGCGGTCCACCACCACGGCCCCGAACGGCGCCCGCTCGAAGAAGGTGCGGTACCACCCCTCGTCCGCCCCGGGGTCGGGCGCGGCGGCCCGTGGCGCGCCCCAGCCCAGCCGCCGCCGCGCGCCGGCCCGCAGCAGCGCGGCGCGCACGCGAGCCGACAGGGCGGGGGAGACGGGGCCGCAGTGCACCTCGTCCACCCCCGCCGCCAGGGCCCCGTCGCGCACGGCGGGATCGCCGTCGCGCACCCACGCCACGATCCCCAGCTCGGAGAACTCGCGCCGCAGGGTCACCACGAGCGTCTCGGCGGCCTCGCCGGACCCGGCGCGCTCCCAGTCGAAGACGACGACGTCCGCCCGGCCGCTGGCCATGGCGAAGTACACGTTGTCGATCCCCACCACCTCCTCCACCCGCAGCCGGGGCGTGCCGGGCAGGTTCTCCAGCGCGGCGCGCACCATGGGCCCGCGCTCGCCCGCCACGGCCAGCACGTGCAGCGCGTCCGCCGCGCCGGGGCGCTGCGCCACGGCGATCACGCCGCGCCTCCCAGGGCCACCTCGCGGGCGATCTCGTGCAGCCGCTCGCCGTGGTCGTGGTCGCGCACCAGCACGTACGCGCACGTCGGATGCGCCGTGGCGCCGAAGCGGGCCTTTTCCGTCTCGGCGTCCATCCCCCAGTGCAGGGTGTGGGCGCCGGCCTCGCGGGCCCGGCGGGTCATGGCCAGCAGCAGCTGCCGGTACGCGCCGTACTCGCGGTCGTGCACGTACGCGTAGTCCACGCCGCACAGGAAGACGGCGTAGTGGCCGCCGGACTGGTGCGCGGCGTACCAGGCCACGGCCCGCCCGTCCGCGGGGCCGCCGGCCGCGGGGTCCAGGTGCAGCGTCACCACCTCCCACGCGGGGCTGGCCAGGAACGCCCGCACCAGGTCCGCCGGCAGGGTAAAGACGTTGATGCGCAGGTTGCGCGCGGCCACGTTCAGGTAGAGCCCGTGCAGGTGCGCGCAGGTCTCCGCCTTCAGCCCGGGGCCGCCGCCGCGGTGCACCGCCATCGTGTACTCCGGCGACAGGTCCACCAGCTCGCGGAGAAAGCGGCGGGTGCGCTTGCTGGCGGCGGCCAGGAGCCGCGCCTCGTCCACGCCGGCGCCGGCCAGGCGCATGGAGTCCATCTGCGGCACCTTGAGAAAGTCCGCCGCGCCCATCCACGCGTCCACCTCCGCGTCGTCCCCCGGCAGGTCGCGCAGGACGACGGACGACACGCCCCACGCCCGCGCCTGGGCCAGCAGCCCGTCCACCAGCACCCGCAGGGCGCCGCGCCAGTCGCGCTCGCGGTCCAGGTACAGGTGGTCGCCCTCGGAAAGGAACGAGCCCATCATCAGCACCTCGGAGCTGAGCAGGTAGGGATCCTCCTCGCGCCGCAGCCGCTCCACCTCGCGCGACACGCGCTCCTGCGACAGCATGTCGTCCTTCATCAGCGCCCGCGTGCACCACGTGGCCGCCACGACGCGCCCGCGGGGGTCGCGGACCAGGAAGTAGCGGAACGTCCACCGGTGCTCCCGCTCGGCGCGGCCCGCGTGGAACAGCGTCTCCGCCGTGCGCAGGGCGTCGCGGCTGGCGGCGCCGCGGCCGGCCATGAGCGTGGCCCACTCCGCGCCGTCCAGCGCGTCCGCCGTCTCGTGCACCTCCAGGCGAAAGGGGCTCGGCGCCGGACGCGCGGCCTCGGCGGAGATCGCCGCGTCCACCGCGGCGCCGTGCGCGTCGCCCAGGCGCGCGCCCTCGCGGGACTCCAGGGGCAGGGCGTTGTGAAAGAGGGCGTGCAGCTCCTCGCCCGTGACGCCGTGCTCCGCCAGGGCCGCGGGGACGTGGCGGGCGAGGGACTCCACCACGGCGCGGATCTCCGCCGGCGTGTGCAGGGCCGTGATGGTCAGCCGGATGCCGGCGCGGCGCGTGGGGACGGACGGGTAGGTGGAGATGGTGACGTAGTGCCCCTCGTCCATCAGCCGCTCCGACACCCGCATGGCCGCCTCGACCCGGCCGATGGGGAGAAAGAAGATAGGCCCCTCGTTGCGCGACAGGAGCGGCAGCCCGTGCTCCGCCAGCAGCGCGTTGGTGAGCGCCGCCCGGTCGCGGTAGCGGGCCTGGTGCGCGTCGATCTCGTCCGACAGGTGGATGCGGGCGGAGGCGAGGGCGGCGCCCATCATGGGCGGCTGCAGGGGGCCGGAAAAGACGTACGGGCCGGCGCGCATGCGCACGTGCTCGCGCTCTTCCGCCGTGGAAAAGACGAAGACGCCGCCGCCCGCCGCGAACGCCTTGACGAGCGACGTGCCCAGGACGATGCGCTCGTCCTGCGGCATGCGGGAGAGAAAGAGGCCGCGGCCGTGGCGCCCCGCCCAGCTCATCCCGTGGGCATCGTCCACGTACAGGCGCACGTTGGGCGCGGCGTCCAGCACCCGCCGCAGCAGGCCGAAGGGCGCCAGGTCGCCGTACATGGAGTACACGCCGTCGCAGGCGAACCACACCGTGCGGTGACGCCGCGCCAGGCGGACGACCGTATCCACCGCGTGCTCGTCCAGCTCGCGGTGGCGCACGGTCTCTACCGTGGCGCCCTCGGCGCGGGCCAGGGTGGCGGCCATCTGCAGGCTGCGGTGCGCCTGGTTGTCCACGACGATGGCGTCGCGCTCCGTGGCCAGCACGGGGAGCACCATCTGGTGGCCCAGCGACGTGGAGGGCGCCACCAGCGCGTGCCCGCCAAAGACGGCGGACAGGTGGTCCTCCAGGTCGCGGTACAGCGGGGCGGAGACGTAGCCGCGGGACGACGAGAACTGCGTGCCGTAGCGGCGGACGGCGTCCATCACCCCGTCGGCCAGGCGGGGATCGAACTCCAGCCCCAGGTACGAGCAGGAGGAAAAGGAGACGAGGTCGCGCCCGTCCAGCCGCACGGTGCGGCCGCGGAGCGCCTCGTCCTCGGCGACGCGAAAGAGCACGCCCCGCCGCCGTCCCTCTTCGTGGATCCGGGCGACGGTGGCGAGGTAGTCCGAGGTGTTCACGGGAATGTCCTGGAGGTCAGGGAACGCCGCCCCGCGGGCCGGGAGGGCACGCGGGGCGGCGGATGGGAGATCAGGCACGGGCGCGGGGCCCGTGGGTACGTGCCGCGCCGCGCGCGGGGAACGGGCGGCGTGGCGGTCGGGCGCACGTCAGTGGCCGGCGGGCGCGGAGAGCAGCCCGCTGCGCACGAGGCCCACGGCTTCGTCCTCGGCGTGGGCAAAGGCTTCTTCCAGCGGGGGCAGCTCCACGGCCGCCAGCCCCCACACGCGGATGCGCGCCTCCATGGTGCGGCACAGGGAGCCCAGCTCCTCGAAGCCCACCGTGAGGGCCATGCTGCCCAGCGTGTGGGCGGCGCGCTCCACGGTCACGGCGTCGCCGCGGGTGGCGGCGCAGCGGGCCTCCAGCACCCGCACGCGGCCGGCGGCGCGGAACTCCGCCAGGAGCTCGGCGGCAAAGTCGGCGTCGAAGCGCTCCGTGAGCCAGGCGGCCAGGGCGGGGGCGGTCACGCGGCCACCTCCGCCAGGTACCCGGCCTCGACCACCGTGGCCGTCACGCGGATGCGCTCGCCGTCGCTCGTGCGGAACTCCAGGGCGTCGGGGTCCGGCGGCGGGGGCAGCAGGGCGCCGTCCAGCACGGGCGGCCCCTGCACGTAGCGAAAGCCGCGCGTCACCAGCGACGCGCAGGCGCGGCCGGCGATGGCCGTGGCGAGCTCCGTGACGGCCTCGCGGGCGTCGCAGTCCGCCGCGCCCACCAGGATGCGCCGGCCGAAACTGACGGCGTCGGCGTCCGACATCTCCAGCCGCACGGCCACCACCGTGGGGCCGGTGGCGGCCCGCAGCTCCACGCGGACGAGGGTCACGGGCGCGTCCAGCGGCTCGCCGGAGTCGATGGGGGTGATGAGCTGCGCCGTGAGCACGCCCACGGCCTGGTGCACGGCCGTGGTGAGCTCGCCGCGCACGGGGCCGCGCACGAGCGACGCGACCGTGTTGCCCGTGCCGTCGGTGGAAAGGAGCACGTTGCGGATCTCGCGGTTGAAGAGCTCGGGGATGAAGGTGCGGCGCAGCACCCCGTTCAGCAGCGCTTCCTGGCCGGGGGGAACGCGTCCGCTCTCGCTGAGCAGGAACACGCGGGGGCGCACCCGCGTCTCGGCGGCGTGCAGCAGGGGCACCAGGCGGTCCACGCCCAGCATCTGCACGTGCTCGCCCACGCACACCACGCCCGGCTCCACCGCGCGAAAGGTCTCGTAGCCGGCCACGCCCGTGTCGGCCTCCACCACGTCGAAGTGGGCGCTCAGCAGCTGCCGGGCGAACTCGCGAAAGTTCAGGTCCGACTCCACCAGCAGCAGCCGCACGCGGCGGCGGGTGCCGTCCGGCGTCAGCGTCCCCTCCAGGGGCTCGCGCGGGCGGCCCACGGCGGCCAGCACGGGGGCCAGGCGGCGCAGCGTCTCGGCGGGCTTGAGCGGCTTGACGAGGAACCCGGCCAGGCCCAGCTCCACGAGGGCCATCACCATCTCGCGCTCCGTGTGGGCGGACATGGAGATCACGGGCAGGCGCGCGTGCACGGGCGACGCGCGGATCTCCTGGAGCGTGGCCAGCCCGTCCAGCACGGGCATCTTCACGTCCAGCAGCAGCAGGTCGGGCGGGTCGCGCTCGATGGCGGCCAGGGCCTCCAGGCCGTTGGCGGCGTCGGAAAGGGTGCAGGGGACGGGGCGCAGGATCCCGCGGATCAGCTTGCGCGAGAAGTCGTCGTCGTCTGCGATCAGGATCTTGGGAATCGTCATCGTGCACCCTGGGGGGGGCAGCGGCGGACGCGCGCTGTTCGCCCCAAAGGATCGGCAGATGGACGGTCGCGGTTTAGCGGATTCTTTGCGTCATTCCCGTCTTCGCGGGCGGGCCGGGAAGACGGGAGGGGCTCACATGGAGTCCCGTGCAAAATCGCGGGATTTTTGAACGGGGAGAGGTTTACGGCAGAATGGCACACGGCGCCTGCGGCGAACGGAGTCAACGGTTTTCGATCCGTTACCGTTCACCCCGTTCGCCGCAGGCGCCGTGTGAGAATGCAGTTTGTTCCTCGCCCCGTGATCAGAGCCAGCCCTTTTCCCGCGCCAGGCGCGCGGCCTCGATGCGGTTGGCGGCGCCCAGCTTGGAGATGGCCGCGGACAGGTAGTTGCGCACCGTGCCCTCCGACAGGAACAGCCGCGACGCGATCGCCGTGCTGGACAATCCCTCCGCCGCCAGCCGAAGCAGGGGCGCTCGCGCGAGGACTGCCATGCGCGCGGGGACCGGCTGGATGTCCGTCCACGGAGAACGCGAAGGCCCCGCCGTCCGGAGAGGGACGGCGGGGCCTCATGCGTCGGAGAAGAACCCGCGAAGGGTGGATCAGGCGAAGATGGCGTCGGCCACGGCCTGGCGCGAATCGGCGCCGTTCACGGTGGCATACGGGTCATAGGCCACGCCCAGCGCCTCCACGTGCGTCTCCACCGGCCCCTCGAGGCCCAGCTGGCTGGGATCGAACATCCGCGCCAGCTGCACCAGCCGGGCTTCCATCTCCACCAGCGTGCTGCTGGCGTGGCTGAGCTGCTGGGTGGTGATGTCCTGGAACTGCAGGTGTCCCATCACCCCGAACAGCTCGTCGCGCAGGCTGTTGCGGATCTCCGCGTGGCGCTCGGGGTCGGCCGGGGTCTCCAGCTCGTCCACCATGGCGATGGCGCGGTCGATCCCGTCCATGATGTCCGTGGCCGCCACCTCCGTGGCCGACGAGACCTCGCGCAGCTTCTCGTTCGTGAGCTGCAGCTTCTCCACCGTGCTCTGCTCGAGCGTCCCGCGGCTCTGGCGCAGGGCGGTGAGGGCGTTGTTGATCTCGCCGTAGGCCCGCAGCAGCACCTGGGGCAGGGCGGCCAGCCCCTCGGCCACCGCGATGGCGGGCGCGGCCGGGGGGGCGGGCTCGCCGATCTCGGCCAGCACGGTGTCCACAAGGCGCAGGCTGGCCTCGGAGTCCAGCAGCAGCTCGTTGGCTTGCAGGGTCGTGGGCATGGCTTACGCGGCTCCCACGGCGGAGAGGACGGTCTCGATCTTCTCCTTGAGCACCTGCGGCGTGAACGGTTTGACGATGTAGTTGTTCACCCCCGCCTCCACGGCCGCGATGATGTCCTCGCGCACGCTGCGCGTGGTCACCATCAGGATGGGCACGTCGCTCTTTTCGCGCAGGGCCCGCGACAGGTCCAGCCCGCTCAGGTTGGGCATGTTCCAGTCGGTGATGACGAACTGCACGGTGGCGTCGAAGCGCTCCAGCGCCTCCTTGCCGTCCGCGGCCTCCAGCACGTCGGTGAACCCGATGCGCTGCAGGGAGTTGATGACGATGCGCCGCATGGTGGCGCTGTCGTCGACTACGAGGAACTTCATGGGCGCGGCTCCGGGTGTGGGGTCGGGGGTGGCGTCGGGGTCAGAGGTCGCCGCTGTCCAGCACGCGCCGCGCGACTTCTTCGGCCATGTCCGGGGTGTCGTAGACCCCGTCGCGAATGCGCTGGCGCAGCTCGGCGATGCGCTCCGGCGTGAGCTCCCGCCCTTCGCCGGGCTGGTCCAGGCGCGCGGCCAGGGCCCGCGCCTCGGACGACAGCTCCACGCGGTCGGTGCCCCCGGCCGGCGCCACGGGCGCGACGGGGCTGCCCGGCGTGGCGGCGTGGGCGGCGTGCACGGGGCGGGCGGCCTCGGTGCGGTGGATGTCGGTGGTGTTCTTCTCGATTCGCATTCAGGTCTCCTCCTGCACCAAGGTATCGGCAGCACCGTGAACGGACTTTACTCCCGGGCCGGGCTTCTCCCCACACGCCTGTCCGCCCCGCACGGACGGTGCCCCGCGGCGGCCGTCCTGGTGCTCGCGCCTGGCCCGTGCGCGGTGCGGAGCGGATGGGAGCGCGGTGGAGATCCGGCGGCTCGGGGATGAGTATCGGCCGCGTCCGCCGCGAATTTAGTTTTTGATGCGGGAAACGCGTGTTGTCGAGAAGAACGGCGACTGCGGAACAGATTTCTCACGCAGAGCCGCAGAGGCGCAGAGGAACGGATTCGGGTTCCCTGCGCCTCCGCAGCTCTGTGCTGGAATCGTGTTCAGGCGTACAGATCCGCGCCCCTTGGTTGTCCGGGCAACGCATCCAGCTTCGTGCGGGGGCGGGGCTTTACGGATCGCGATCGGGTGGTGGATGGCCGGGGTTTGTCCGGCGCGGGAGGCATCGTGCCCGGGCCAGGATGGAGGCGGATGCCACGGCGGATGACGGCGATCCGCTCGGCGTTCTCGCCGAGCCAAGGCGAGGCGCATCGCGGATTTCGCGGAGGGCACCATCCCGTCTACGTCATCCGATCGGCAGATGCGATTCGGTGCATCCACCGATCCACCGATCCACCGATCCACCGATCCACCGAAGCGGCCAGGCGGGCGACGGGTGTCTGCCTCCGCGCGCAGAGCTGGAGAAGCTGGACCACACGATCGCGTCCGTAAAAGCCTGCACGCGCGGGAAACCGAGCGAACGCGCGCGGGGGGATTGCAGACGGACGAGGCCTGGGGCTCGACGCGAGAACCGCGATGCGCCTCGCCTTGGCTCGGCGAGAACGCCGAACGTCGACGGGACGCATCGCGGTTTGCCGCCACGGTCGGGGAGGCTGCCGCGCCGCGGGCAATCCGCCGCGGCCGACGAGATCTCCCTCCGGCTACGGTCAGCCGACGGCGCGCAGGCGGGCGCCGCCGGGGGAGGGCGCGGCGTAGGCGTTCAGCGCGCCCGTGCGCACGTCCAGGCGGCGCAGCTCGCCGCGCGCCTCGTCGCGGCGCGCGGTCAGGCCCCGGAGCAGCACGCCGTCGCACAGGTGGATGACCATCGCCAGCTCGCGCGCCTCGGCGATGACGGCGCGGGGCGTGCCGGGCGCCTGCAGCGCCGCCAGCAGCGGATCCGCCACCGCCTGCAGCCGGTCGCGCTCGTCCAGGGCGGACGTGAGGGCGGCCTCGTCGCCGCGCTCCATGGCCTCGGCGGCGGCGATCCCCGCCTCGGCCAGCGCGTTGAGCACCTCGGCCACGTGCATCATGCGAACGCCTCGGCCGGGGTGGCCGCTGCCTGCGCGAACGCGTCGCGCAGCTCGCCGATCATCACCGTCACCCGGTCCATCCGCGCCACGTCGGGCTTGAGCGCCAGGTCCACCAGCTCCCCGAAGAAGAAGGTGTACAGCCCGCTGAGGTTGCGGGCCACCTCGCCGCCGGCCTCCACGTCCAGCGTGGAGAGCAGCTCGGCCACCACGTTGCGGGCCTTTTCCAGCAGCGTGCCCCGCAGCTCGGGGTTGGACGAGTCCATCACCAGCCGCGCGCGGCGCAGCGTCACCAGCAGGTGGTCGTACAGCATCACCACCAGCTGGCCGGGCGAGGCGGAAAGCACTTCCATCTCGCGGTACGTGTTGGCGTGGGTCGCGTAGCTCATCGGTCGGACCAGGAGGGTAGAGCGTTGATCTGGCTCGTCAGCCAGGAGGTCTGGGACTGCACGCGGCTGAGCGCGGATTCCATCAGGGCGAACGACTTGGTCATGGACTCGCGCCGCAGGTCCAGCGCGTGCTGCACGTCCTCGAGCCGCTTGTTGAGCTTGGTGATGCCGGACTGGATGCCGTCGGACTGGCTGGCGGCCATGCCGTCGCCCGCGCGGGTGATGCCGTCGGCCGCGCGCAGCATCATCCCCCCCACGCCCAGCGCGTAGGTGACGGTGCCCGCCGCGCCCATGCCGCCCTTCCACTCCACGGCCAGCCCCTCCGCCGGGTTGGCCGGGGTGCTGGCGGCGGCCCTGTCGCCCGTGAGGATGCGCCCGCGCCCCGTGGCCGCCTTGCCGCCGATGGTGCCCTGGATGTCCGTTCCCGCGTAGGCGGAGCTCTTGACGAAGCCCAGCTGCGCCTCGTCGAACGTCCCCGTCAGGGTGAACTTCGCGGCCGAGCCGTAGCCGCCGTGGGTGATGCGCAGCTGGCCGCCGTCGTCGCTGGCCACGAGGTCCATCTTCTCCGTGCCGAACGCGGCGTTGAGCTCCGCGGCGATCTGCGCGGCCGTCCTGCCGTCCAGCGACGCCAGCGTGGCCGTCTTGCCCGTGACGGAGTCCGTCACCTTGAGCTCGTCCGTGCCGCTGTACGCGCCGGCCAGGCCGCTGCCGGTGTGCGCGGCCTGCGTGGCCAGCGCCGTAACGTTCACGGCGTACGTCCCCGCCTGCACGCGGTCGCCCGCCAGGACGAACGTGGCCTGCGGATCGCTCGCGCGCCCCGCGCTGCTGAAGGCCGCCTTCACGTCCGCCGCGTTGCTGGTCAGGGCCGCGCGCAGCTTTACGTCGTCCACCTCCAGCGTGCCCGTCTTGGTCAGCGCCAGGCCGGCCACGGCGCCGCGCGTGTAGGGGTTCGTCGGCGCCAGCCCCGCGATGTCCGTCAGCAGGGCGTTCTTGAGCGACGACATGGCGCCGCGCAGGGCGCCGCTGGACTGCAGCGCGCCGCCGATGCCCGTGAGCTGCTGCGCCGCGTTGAGGGCCGCGTTGTACTCCGTCGCCAGGGCCTTGATGCTGGAGACGGTGAACTCCACGTCGCGCTCGATGGTCACCGTGGACGTGGTCCCCGGCAGCGCGTCGGAGAGCGTGAGCGTCACGCCGGGGATGGCGCTGGCCAGCGTGTTGGACGACTGCGTCACCAGCACGCCGTCGATGCGCGCGCGGGCGTCCGTGCCGCGGGTGACCTCGCGCGCGAACCCCGCCGTCGTGGCCGACGCGCCGAAGGAAAGCGATCCGCCGCCCTCGTTGTTGGCCGTCATGGCCAGGCTGAGCCGCGAGTCGCCCTTGGTGCCGTCCGTCAGCACGATGCGGCCGTCCACGACGGAGGCCGTGGCCGTGCGCGTGCCCGCGCCGTATCCGTCCGTGGCGTTGTTCAGCTTGGCGACGACGTCTCCCAGCGACTCCGCCGCGGGATCGGCGACGGTGTAGGTGAGGTCCACCGTGGACCCGTCGCCGCGCGTGCCACGAAAGGTGAACGTGTCGCCCGCCTGCACGCCGCCCGCGAGGTCCGCCAGCTTGGTCGCCGCCGTGGCGGGATCGCCGTTGCCGTCCAGGAGCTGCGCGCCGCTGACGGACTGCGCGGAGGCCGCGCGGCCGCCGACGGAGAGCCCCAGCAGCTCCAGGGCGCGGCGCGAGTCCGCCGCCGTGGAGCCGAAGTTGGGAGACGAATCCACCGCGACGTCGCCCGCGACGACCATCCGGTACGACTTCGTGCCGCCGGCGCCCGCTTCTTCGCGCAGCTCGGCAAAGCCGCCGGCCGCGTTGACCCGCGCGACGACCGTCTGCAGCGAGTCCGTGGCGAAGTCGACGTCGATGCGCTTGCCGCCCACGAGGACGGAGGTGCTGGCGGGGGGCGGGCTCACGCCCAGCAGCGTGGTGAGCGCGGCGGAGCTGCTGCTCATCCGGAAGCTCTGCGTGCGCCCGTCCGCCGTGCGGTTGGCGGCCGTGGTGCCGTCCGTGAGCCCCAGCGCCTTGAGGGGGCCCGCGCCCGCGCCGGCCTCGTCGGCCAGCTGGATGCCGCCGGCGCCCGTGGCCTCGCTGGTGAGCACCAGGCGCGCCGTGCCGTTGCCCGTGGAGAGCAGCGTGGCGCTCACGCGGCTGGGGTTGGTGCCGCTGTTGACGGCGTTGATCTTGTCGCGGACGGAGGTGAGCGAGTCCGTGGCCGTGACCTCCACGCGCCGCCCGTTGACGACAAGGGCGCCCGCGTACGACGCGCCCAGGGTCGCCGTGGCGCTGTCGTGCACGCGGCCGCTGAGCTTTTCGGCCTTGGCCGTCTCCAGCACCTCCACGCCGTACGTCCCGGCCGCGGCGGAGGCGCCGGCGCTGGCCGTGAAGCCCGCGCGCGTGCCGTTGCCGGCCGTCACGGTGGTGCGCAGCGCGCCGAACGCGCTGCCGTCCTGCACCCTGAGCGCGGTGCTCCGCAGGCGGGAGACCACGCTGGAAAAGGAATTCCAGGCGTCGGCGCGCTTTTGCTGCGCCGTGACCTGGGTCTGGATGGGGGTGAGCCTCCGCGCCTCCTCGGCGGCCATGATCTGGTCGATCATGTCGCGCCACTGGATTCCGCTGGCGAGGCCGCTGATGGTTCCTACGGAGGCCATTGCGAGGGCTCGAAGCTGGTGTGGCTGGTCGGTCCGTCACGAGAGAAGTCCCGGGGCGGGCGCGAGGCCCGCCCCGGGCGGTGCTGCCGGGTCGTGTCTTAGCCGCGGAGCAGCGAGAGCACGCCCTGGGCGCTCTGGTTGGCCTGGGCCAGCATGGAGGTGCCGGCCTGCGCCAGGATCTGGTTCTTGGAGAACTTGGTCATCTCCTCGGCCATGTCCAGGTCGCGGATGACGCTCTCCGACGCCGAGTAGTTCTGGATCGCCGTCTTGAGGTTCGCCTGGCTGTTCTCGATGCGGTTCTGGTACGCACCGATCTTGCCCAGCGAGCTGTTCACCTTCTCGATGGCGCCGTCGATGGCCGTAAGCGCGGTCTGCGCGTTGGCCGCCGTCGTCAGGTCGTTGGTGGCGATGTTCAGGCCCGTGGCGCCCGTCGTCAGGTCGATGGCGTCCAGGCTGAGCAGGTCGTCGCCGCTGTACGAGCCCGACGAGCCCACCATGAAGCTGCCGCCGCCCGCGCCCGCCGCCACCACCAGGGCGGTGCCGTCCAGCGTGCCCGCCGCCGCCGTCTCGTCGAAGTTGGCGTCCAGCTCCAGCGACACGCCGAACTTGTCGAAGCTCACCGACTGGCGGCCCGCCACCACGCTCACCGTCTGGGTGGTGCCCGCGCCGTCGTCGATGGTCAGCTCGCCGTCGGCGGCCTGCGTAAAGGTGAACGTCCCCGCCTTGGTGCCGCTGATCTCGGCCTTGAACAGGCCGGTGCCGGCGGCCAGCGCCGTGCTGGAGGTGTCGTCCGTGTCCACCGAGTTGCCGAAGCCGCCGTCCAGCAGCGTCTTGCCCTGGAACTTGGTGGTGCTGACCGTGCGCGTGATCTCGCTCTTGAGCTGCTGGAACTCGGCGTCGATGCGGCTGCGGCCGTCCGTGTCCACCGTGTCGCTGTTGGACTGCGTGGCCAGCTCCTTCATGCGCTCCAGCATCTTCTGGATGCCGCTCGTGGCGCCTTCCGAGATCTGCAGCAGGCTGTTG
>NZ_DASURI010000235.1:0-3432 GCF_036280135.1 Longimicrobium sp. | reverse complement strand
ACCTGCGCACCTCGTACGAGCGCCAGGCGGAGTTCCGGCAGCTCGCGGCGGACCTGGGCGCCTCGTCGGACCTCCTGACCCGCGAGGTGCAGGCGTACGCGCAGTTCGGCGAAAAGGCGCACCTGGACAACTACTGGCGCGAGGTCCGCGAGACCCGCACGCGCGACCGCGTGGTGCAGCGGCTGGAGGAGATGGGCGCCTCGCGCGGGGAGCTGGACCTGCTGGCCACCGCCAAGGCCAACTCCGACGCGCTCATCAAGATCGAGGAGCAGGCCATGGCGCACACGGCGGCCGGCCGCCTGGAGCAGGCGCGGCGCCTGCTCTTCGGGCCGGACTACGGCGCGGCCAAGGCCCGCATCGTGGCACCCATCACCGAGTTCAACCGCACGCTCACGGAGCGCGCCGCGGGCGAGGTAACGGCGGCGACGGCCGCGGCCACGCGCTCGCTCACCATCCTGGCGGTGCTCACGGCGGTGGTCATCCTGGTGATGACGGTGGCGTTCACCGTCTTTCGCAAGCGCTTCGCGGCGCCCATCCGCGGCCTGCGCGAGGCCGCCGAGCGCATGGCGCTGGGCGACGTGGAGGTGGACGTGCCCGTCGCCCGCCGCGACGAGCTGGGCGAGCTCTCCGAGGCGTTCAACCGCATGGCCGCCAGCACCCGCGAGCAGGTGGCGGCGCTGCAGGCCATTGCCGCGGGCGACCTGGGGGTGCAGGTGCGGCCCCGGTCGGAGCGGGACGTGATGGCGCACAGCGCGCAGGGGCTGGCCCGCACGCTCGTGGCGCTCACGGACGAGACGCGCGGGCTGTCGCAGGCGGCGCGGGCCGGCGACCTGGGGCGGCGCGGCGACGTGGCGGCGTTCCACGGCGCCTACGCCGAGCTGGTGCGGGGCATCAACGACACGCTGGACGCGGTGGTCACGCCGGTCAACGAGAGCATCGCCGTGATGGAAAAGCTGGCCGGCGGGGATTTCTCCACCGGCATGGCCGGCAGCTACCAGGGCGATTTCGCCCGGCTTACCGGCGCGATGAACCACACCATCGACGCGCTGCGCCAGACCATCGGCCGCATCCGCGCGGCGAGCGGCACCGTGGCGGCCAGCTCGGAGCAGATCCGCAACGCGAGCCACGCGCTGTCGTCCGCCGCGGAGGAGACGAGCCGCCAGTCGCAGGCCGTGAGCGCCGCGAGCGAGCAGGCCGGGGTGAACGTGCAGACGGTGGCGGTGGCGGCGGAGGAGATGTCCGGCAGCATCCGCGAGATCAGCCGCCAGCTGCAGGAGGCGCTGCGCGTCGCGGGCGAAGCCACGCGCCGCGCGGAGCAGACGGTGCGGATGATGGATGAGCTGGGCGCGTCGAGCGAGGAGATCGGCGAGGTCGTAAAGGTGATTACGAGCATCGCCCAGCAGACGAACCTGCTGGCGCTCAATGCCACGATCGAGGCCGCGCGCGCCGGCGAGGCGGGCAAGGGCTTCGCCGTCGTCGCCAACGAGGTGAAGCAGCTGGCATCGCAGACGGCCAGGGCGACTGAGGAGATCGCGGCGAAGATCCGCGGGGTGCAGGACAACACGGGCGTGGCGGTGGGCGGGATCAGCGAGATCAACAAGATCATCCAGCAGATCAACGACGTGTCGACCACCATCGCCGGCGCGGTGGAGGAGCAGAGCGCCGCGACGGGAGAGATCGCGCGCAACGTGAACCAGGCGGCGAAGGGGACGGAGGAAGTCAGCCGCAGCATCGTCAGTGTGAGCGCGGCGGCGACGCAGACGGCGGGTGGCGCGGCGCAGTCGCTGAGCGCGAGCGACCAGCTGGCGGGCGTGGCGACGGAGTTGGAGAGCCTCGTGGGCGCGTTCCGCATCTAAAACAAAAGATTTCTCACGCAGAGGCAGCAGGGGCAGCAGAGGGGTTCATCGTGCGATGAAGTACTCTGCGCCCTCCGCGGCTCTGCGTGAGAAAGCAGTAAGAGCTGGCAAAACGAGAGGCCGGTCCCGGTGCACGGGGCCGGCCTTTCGCGCGGAACCACCTCGGCTGCCCCTGCTCCCTCTGCGTGAAAAAAGCAGTTCGCCGTTGCCCTGTGGGGAGGACTCCGCGACCCGTGTAAGGGGCGGCTGGGAACGCTCAAGTACCAAAACGGGCCGGACGAGACTGAACATTGGCCCCCACAGCGCCAATTTCCGAACAAGCACCAGTCTCCGCGGCCCGAACGCCGCACTCCACGATCAACGAGGCAACCCACCATGCGCTGGTTCAACGACCTCAGGCTCTCCGCCAAGCTGCTGTCCAGTTTTGTCTTCGTGGCGGTGATGGCGGCCGTCGTCGGTGCCGTCGGCATCCGGAGCATTCACGCCATCGAGCAGGCCGACACGCGCCTGTACGAGCGGATGCAGGTACCCACCGCGCACCTGGGCGCCATGATCCGCAACTTCCAGGGCGTCCGCATCAACCTGCGCGACCTGGCCGATGCCGAGACGCCCGCCGCCCGCACGGATGCCGAGACGCGCGTGCGCGAGCAGGTGGCGGCCCTGGACAGCCTGCAGACGCTGTACGTCGCCAGCATCGCCTCGCCCGAGATGCAGGCGGCCTACGACCGCTACGCCGCGCTGCGCGGCAGCTACGGGGAGCACCGCGACCGCGCCATCGCGCTGTCGCTGGCCGGCCGCGGCGACGAGGCCAAGACCGTCCTGGCCGGCGACGCAAAGCAGATCGCCCGCGACGTGATCGCCTCCATGGACTCCATGGCGGCCCTCAAGGTGCGCCATGCCGGCGCGCTGGCGGCCGAGAACTCGGCCCTGGCCGGCAAGGCCACGCGCACCATGCTGCTGCTGGTGGCGGGGGCCGTGGCGCTGGCCGTGGGCCTGGGCGTGCTGCTGGCGCGGCTCATCGGGCGGCCCGTGGCCGGCATGGCGGCCGTGGCCCAGCGCCTGGCCCAGGGCGACGTGGACCAGCGCGTGGAGCACGCCTCCAGGGACGAGGTGGGCAGCCTGGCCGAGTCATTCCGCGGCATGATCGGCTACCTGCGCGACGTGGCCGGCGCGGCCGACGCCCTGGCCCGCGGCGACCTGTCCGTCCGCGTGGCGCCGCGCTCCGACAGGGACGTGCTCAGCCGCGCGGTGGCCGGCACCACCGCGTCGCTCACGAACGTGCTGCACGAGACCAGCGCCCTGATCGACGCGGCCCGCGATGGCCGGCTGGACGTGCGCGGCGACGCGCAGCGCTTCCCGGGCGGCTTTCGCGAGCTGGTGGGCGGCGTGAACGGTCTGCTGGACGCCGTGGTGGTGCCCATGCGCGAGAACAACGCGGTGCTGGAGCGCGTGGCCGCGGGCGACCTTACGGCGCGCGTGACGGGCGAGTACCGCGGCGACTTCCTGCGCAACAAGGAGGCGATGAACCGCACCATCGAGAGCATGCGCGACACGCTGACGCGCATCCGCTCCGCGT
>NZ_DASURI010000234.1:0-6714 GCF_036280135.1 Longimicrobium sp. | reverse complement strand
TTGGGGGAGGTGGGCGAGCTCCGCGAGCCCGGAGGGGGCGCTCGCGCGGTGTCGCCTCCATGCACGAGGCCAGCCCTGGCTTTCTATTCAGGAGCCGCCGCGCGATCCTGCTCTCCACGCGAACCCTGGCGGCGACGAAGGATCTTGTGTCCGAACCACGAGGCCGACTCCGTGCACCGGGGCCGGCCTGTCGCTTTGCGGGCAGGATCCTTCGTCGCCGCCATGGACTGCGCCCGGGCAGAGCCTGCGCGGCGGCTCCTCAGGATGACGCTTGTGGCCGTCCGCGGTATTCAGGATGACGCTTGTGGCTGTCCGGGGCATTCAGGATGACGTTTGTGGCCGTCCGACGCATTCAGGATGACGCTCCTGGCAGACTTGGAGCGAGCCGACGTCCTGTCCGGATGAGGCGCGTCGCGATGGTGCCCCGTCGCGCATCCGACACAAAAAAGCCCCGGCTCTGCGCGCAGAGCCGGGGCTTTCGATCGCCATCCGCCGTCCGTCCGTTGATCAGGCGAAGGAGAGCGAGTTCGCGTTGTGGTACTGGTTGGCGGCCTCGATGAACTCCTCGAACAGGCGCTTGGTGCCCGCGTCCGTGTCGATGAGCATCTCCGGGTGCCACTGCACGCCCACCAGGAACTGCCCCTCGCGCGTGCCCTCCACGGCCTCGATGAGCCCGTCCGGCGCCCACGCGGTGGCCACCAGGCCCTCGCCCACGCGCTCCACGGCCTGGTGGTGCATGCTGTTCACCATCACGTTGCCGGTGCCCAGGCAGGCGGCCAGCCGCGAGCCCGGCGCCAGGCGGATGTCGTGCGCCAGGTAGTCGCGCGCCCACCCCGCGCCGGGGAAGTAGTCGTGCTTGATGGCGCCCTCGTACAGCCCCGCGCAGTCCTGGATGAGCGACCCGCCCGCCGCCACGTTGATCACCTGCAGCCCGCGGCACACGCCAAAGACGGGCTTGCCGTCCTCCAGCGCCCACTTTGCGAACTGGATCTCCACGAAGTCGCGCGGCAGGTCCGTGCGCCCGCACAGCTCGTGGCGGTCCGCGCCGTACGACGTGGGATCCACGTCCACGCCGCCGGCGATGAACACGCCGTCCAGGCGGTCGTAGATGGCGCGGAGCGTCTCGACGTCGTCGTCCAGCAGCGGCACCATCCACGGGATCGCGCCCACGCTGGTGCACGCGTGAAAGTACCGCTGGTTCATCACCCACGAGGCCGGAAGGTCCTCCGGGATGCGGTCGATGGACTGCAGCGTCTGCGTGGCGATACCGATGACGGGGCGCTGATGCATGGACCCAACCTTTGAAGCGAACCCTACTTACGAAAAAACAATCCCGGCGCTGTCGGCAAGATCGGGACCGTGCGGAACGATGGCGCAAACCCTGGATCTGACGTCCAGACTCGTTACCCCGCACCCGCACATCCGTTTCCGATCCGGCAAACTGTGCCGGGTTCGGGGACGCGGGTGGATGGAACGAATCTGCCGGCGCGTCAGGGCAGCAGGCCCGACTGGCCGCGGCGGGCGGCCCACGCGTCGTACGTGAGCTTGACCTCCACCCGCCGCGTCTTGCGGTCGTCGGGGTCGTCGCGGCTGGGCTGGTACACCTTGGCGATGAACGGCCGCGGCGTCGCCTCCAGCACCGTCTGCACCTGGGGCAGGCAGCGCAGGAAATTACGGGCCTTGTCCTGGCTGGTGCAGTGCCCGCCCGAGAGGCAAAAGACGGCCGCGCCGGACGTCATGATGGCGCCCACCTCCAGCCGGTCGCGCGAGATGCGGATGTCGGGCGACAGGATGGGCCACCCCCGCGCCGCGACCTGCGGCATCCAGACGACGTCCGGCGCGTCAGGCGGAAAGTGGTCCTGGTGCACGTGAACCGTGATCCCCGCGGCCCGCAGGGTCTCGGGGAACGTGTTCACCCCCAGGTTGCGGTCCGCGAAGAACTCCACACTAGGCCGCCCGCTCGAACAGCACGGCCGCCATCACCTGCGTCTGCGTCAGCCGGTAGTCGGCCGACAGCTCGTCCAGGCTCTCGCCCGCGTCGATGCGCTGCACCAGCACCGACGTCTGCACGCCGGACCCCGTGATGGTCGGCCGGCCGAACGAGACGGCGGGGTCAATGACCACCGGCCGGTCCTCCCGCTCGCCCGGGCGTCCCAGGAACGGGTACAGGCGGATGGGGATGGCGTGGCTGTCACGCTCCACCCGCTGCAGGTGCGCGGACAGCAGCTCCTTGACGGCGAGCTGGCCGGACTTGCTGAGGTTGACCAGCTGGCCCAGGTGCTCCAGGAAGATGTCGCCCCCCGCCGTCTGCATCTGCTCGCTCAGCAGCAGGCGCTGGATGCCGAGCTCCCGCTCCGCGTAGGCCAGCGCGGGCCGCACGTGCTTGAGCGGCACCTCGTGCTTGGTGCGCAGGGCCCGCAGCACGTGCGCTTCCACCAGGTTGTAGAACGAGAGCCGGCGCTCCACGGGGTCCGCCGGGGCGATCACCGGCTCGAACGATCCCACGCCGCCCTGCTTGCGGTACGTGCGTCCCGCGACCCACGAACGCAGGGTCGCGGCGGGCACGTCCAGGTACCGCGCGGCGTCCGTAACGCCATACGCGGGCAGCTCGCGGGGATCGCGTCCGTTGTAGATGGTAGCCATCGGCGGCATGCACTCGAGGGGATCTGTACCAGCCTCGAAATATCACCACGCGGGCCGCGGCCCGCCAGCGCCGTCGCGTCTACATCCCGTTCGGCAGGCGGGTGGGCGGGAGCTCGTGCGGGGGCGGGGCGGCGGGCGCGGCGCCGGCGCTGTCGTGGCGCACCAGGTTCACGGGCGACCCGCCGCGCTCCCCCAGCACCATGTCCGCGTAGCCGTTGGCCGGATCGCCGCCGCGCCGGCGGATGCGCGCCACGGTGCCCGGCCCGCGGTTGTACGCCGTGAGCGCCTCTTCCTCGTCGCCGTCGTACACGGCCAGCAGCTCCTTGAGGTAGCGAAAGCCCAGCCGCAGGTTCGTGTCCCGGTCCAGCAGCTGCGCGCGGGTGATGCCGGGCTGAAGGAACTGCGCCGTGGCCGGCATCACCTGCGTAAGGCCCAGCGCGCCGGCGTGGCTCACGGCGTGGGGACGAAACGCGCTCTCCACGCGCACCAGGCGAAACGCCAGCTCCGTCTCCAGCCCCTCGGCGCGGGCGGCGCGCTCGATGGCGTCCGCCAGCTCCATGGAGATGCCGTAGCGCCGCGCGTACGCCGCCACCGCGCGCTCGCGCGCCTCCGCGGCGCGGGCGGCCGCCAGCGCGTCGGACACGCGGCCCCACACGGCCATGCCCGCCGCGCGCGTGGGCGGCAGCAGCGCCAGCAGCAGCACGATCCCCGCGACCAGCCACGGCCGCGCGCCCATCCGTCCACCCGCAGTCCGCGACGCCGGCTTGCGCGCGCGGCCCGCCGACCGCGCGCGGGGACGGCGGGCGTTGGGCTTTGCGCGCGGCTGCCGGGGACGGCGGGATTCGGACATTCGGGTATACCAAAGGTTCGGCTGGATGCAACCAAAGCTAAACGCATCGCGGCCGCCGGGGAACGGTTGCGTTCCGGCGGCGGCCGCATGTCGTGCTCTGTCCAGGCGTTATAACGGGTCCGGAAAAGCAGTCGTTTCCTGAGGGGCCCTCGCGAACTCGACCGTGCACGGATGCGTGCGGCCCCGAAGGATCTTCCTGCCCTGGCAAGGACCCGGTCCCGCAGCGAAGTCCCTGCCCGCGAAGGAGATCCTTCGGTCGCGCCCTTAGCCTTGTGAGCGGGCGAGTCCCGCGCGGGCGCTCCCCACATCTTGAACGGAGGCCAGGAAGCGTCATCCTGAGGGAGCGCCGCACGCAACCTGAACGCACACAAAACCTTGGCGCGACCGAAGGATCTTGTGTGCGAAACTCGGAGACGAGTTCCGTGCACGAGCGCCGCCGCAGCGTTTCGCGGGCAAGATCCTTCGTCGCCGCCAAAGATCACGTTCGGCAGGGTCCACGCGGCGGCTCCGCAGGATGACGCGGTCCGAAGCGCGCTGTTTGGCAGCACCCTCTCAGGAAATTAAAGTCTACGCGCAGTGTTTATGAGGATTTGGCGCTAGGGCCAGATGGCGCGGAGCCGGAAGTCCGCCCGCGCGCTGTCCGCCGGCTCCGCGCCGAACAGGGGACGGACCTGGATCGTATCCGACGCCCACAGCTCGCGGCCGGACGGCGGGGCGGCGTGGGCGCGCAGGCACACGCCCATGGGCTCCGCCGAGATCCAGACGGGCAGGCGATACATCCCGTCTGCCCCTGTCAGCACGCGGGCGCCCACGGTTCCGGGCCCGTTGCATCCCGTCTCCGCGCCTTCCAGCGCCACGGCCGCTCCCTGCACGGGCGTGCCCGCCGGATCCGTCACGCGGCCGTAGAGCACGGCGTGCGGCGGGGGAAGGGGCGGGCAGCCGCACATTGGATTCGTGCACGAGACCACCAGCAGCAGCGCGAGCGCGCCCGCAAAGTACGCCGGTACCCGTCGGCGGCGGGGTGCCGGCCGGACGTCGGTCGATTCCGCGCTCATCGTCAGCGCAGCACCAGGTTCACCGCGGCGCTGTCCCACGACGCGCTGTTCCCGAAGCGCACCGTGAACGGCACCGTGTCCGATCCCGCCAGGGTGCTTCCCTGGGGCGCGCGGGCAAAGGCGAGCAGGCAGTCTTCCGCGCGCGGCGGCGCGGGCGTGTGCATCATCAGCCGATAGCGGCCGTCCGCGTCCGTCTGCACGTAGCCCGTGCCGCTCGTGACGGAGGATCCGCATCCACCGTATCGCGCTTCCGTGACCACCGTCGCGCCCGGGACGGCGGTGCCGGAGGGATCGGTCACGCGGCCGTACAGCACGGCGCTGACCTCCGCCGGGCTGCATCCGCACACCCACTCGGGATTGCTGCAGGAGATGAAGAGCATGGCGCCCAGCGACGTGGCCAGGTGCCGGGGGATACGGATGGGACGCATGCGGATTGGACGGAGCGGGTTGGGGCGGAGCCGACGACGAGCCGGGGGAAGACGACGGGAGAACGCGCGAGGCGGATGGAATCGGACGCTACGGGGCGGAGGCGGTGCCGGAGAAGACGCGCGGGGCCAGGCAGGTCACGGTGCGGGGGCCGGGCTCCAGCACCATCATGTCGACGACCAGGTGCACGCCGGGCACCAGCCCCGCGTTGGCCAGCGCGCACTGCAGCGCGCCGAACCCGGGGGCCGCGCCGTGCAACTGGACGTCGCCGCCGTTGACCACCGCGCGGATGCGGCCCGCGCCGATGGCCGGCTCCGCCGCCATGCGCGCCTCCACCTCGGAGCGGATGGTCTGCTCGAGCGTCACGCGCTCCTGGGCCTGCTGGGGCGTCTCCGGGGGCGCCCCGCCGCCCAGCAGCGCGCACCCCGCCTGCGTGCCCACCAGCACCGCCACCGCCATCCGCCGAGCGTGCATCCAGCGCGTCCGCTTCATCTCCGTCCCGTCGCGAGAAACTTTCCAGGGCCTCCGCACGTCATCAGGATACACGCGGAACGGCTCCATCCGGCACCCGGATTTCGCAATCGGCAGGCCACGCGCGGATTGGCCCCCGCGCGCTTACATTGCGGCACCATGCGAAGATACCTCGACACTACCCGGACCCACACCTACTCGCTGCTGTTCGCCCTCCCCCTTCTCGTTCTCTACGAGCTGGGGGCGATGATGATCGGCGACGGGCGCGGCGGGGGCATGCGCAACGGCGCGGACGTGCTGCTGCGCACCCTGCTGGCGACCGGCGGCGTGCAGGGCACGCTGGCGTTCACGGCGGCGCTGGCCGTGGGCGCGGCCGTGATCATCGCGCTGGAGCGGCGGCGCAAGAAGGTGCCCCTGCGCGGCGACTACTTCGCGGGGATGATGGGCGAGAGCGTGCTGTACGCCCTCGTGTTCGGCTTCATCATCGCGGCGGCCACGCAGGTGCTGCTGGGCGGGATGGTGCGCTTCGCGGCCGACGGCGGCGTCGCGAGCATGCCCCTGTTCGACGGCATCGTGCTGTCGCTGGGCGCGGGGATCTACGAGGAGCTGCTCTTTCGCGTGATCCTCACGGGCGGCCTGTTCGCCCTGCTGCTGGCGGCCGGGGTCAAGCGGCCCACGGCGGGTGTGGTGGCCGTGATCGTCTCCGCGATCATCTTCTCCTGGTTCCACTACATCGGCCCGTACGCGTACAAGTGGGAGCTGAACAGCTTCGTGTTCCGGATGCTGGCGGGGCTGGCGTTCAGCGCGCTGTACATGACGCGGGGATTTGGCGTGGCCGCGTGGACGCACGCGCTGTACGACGTGTTCCTGGTGATTGCCGGCGCCGCCGCCGCCCGCTGACGCTGATCGGCTGATCCGCAGCGCGGAGTCGTCTGACGCCTTCGAACGGACGCGAAGCGTCGAATCCGCGACGCGCGGACCTGTCCCGGGCTGTCATTCTGAAGGAGGCGCCGTCGAGATCCATCCCGTGACGGATGGCGCCGAGTGAAGAATCTGGTCGCGCCGCGCGCAGACCTCGCCCGTGCACGCGCGCGAACTCAGCGCGCGGGCGGCATCACGCACTCCGGCGACCAGATTCTTCGGTCGGCCGGCGCCGGACGCACCACGCGCGGGATGGATCCAGCCGGCGCCGGCCTCCGCTCAGAATGACAGCTTGGGCGAGTAAAAAACCGCGACAACGTGATCCGTCCCGCGCTGTCATTCTGAAGG
>NZ_DASURI010000233.1:0-2479 GCF_036280135.1 Longimicrobium sp. | reverse complement strand
CATCGTGGAGGGGGTGCCCGGGCAGCTCAACCGGCGGCTGGAGGCGGGCGAGATCGACGTGGCGCCGTGCAGCAGCGTCGAGTTCGCCCGCAACGCGGATCGCTACCGCGTGCTGCCGGACCTGGTGATCGGGAGCCGCGGGCCCGTGCGGAGCATCGTCTTCGCGAGCACGCGGCCGCCGGCGGAGCTGGACGGTACGCTCGTGGCCATGCCCACGGCATCCGCCACGTCCGTGGTGCTGCTCAAGGTGCTTCTGCGGCTGCGCTGGGGGGTGCGGGCGCGCTTTCGCTGGTTCGATCAGGCCGTGGAAGACCCGTTCGCCGCCGGCGCGGACGCGGCGCTGTTCATCGGCGACGTGGCGCTGCAGCCGCGGCTGTATCCGCGCGTGCCGCATCGGTTCGACCTGGGGGCGGAGTGGTGGGACCACACGGGGCTGCCGTTCGCGTTCGCCGTGTGGCAGGCGGCCGGCGGCTCGGACGACGCGCTGCGGCGGCTGCACGGGGAGCTGCTGGAGTCGCGCGCGTACGGGCTGGCGCACCGCGCGGAGCTGGCGGCGCGCTGGGCGGAGCACTTCGGGTTCGGCGCGGAGTTCCTGGACCGCTACTGGGCCGGGCTCTCGTACGAGCTGGACGATTCCATGCTCCAGGGGCTGACGACGTTCTATCGCCTGGCCGCGGAGATCGGCGAGATCCCCGAGGCGCCGCGTCTGCACTTCGCGCCGTCAAGCGTGTAGCGAGGAGTCAGGCTTCCAGCTGACACGGGTGGAGATTGAGGCGGAGGAATCGAGCACGGCATCGGGCGCGGGATCAGGCGCCGCCCCTCAGCCGGAGCGATTGAAATCGCCGCTGGAAATTCGCGAAGTCCGCCTGCGCGGACTGCCCCAGGGAGGGCGTGGCGACGTGCACCGGTGCGGCGTTCACGCGATCCTGCCGAATCGCCGGGTGGCGACCGCGTTGGCAGTTGAAGCCCTGTTCGAAGAGCGCGTCGGCGCGAGACAGGGCTTACCGCAGTCCCAGCGGCGGGTTGACCCGCTCCGTCGCGGACCCTGCGGGGACGCACCCACCCGCGCTCCGCGACAGCGCCCGAACCTCCCGCGCCATCCTCACGTCCGAACGCCCGGCCGGCCGTTACACGCCCGGGGGTTGATGAAAGCCGCGTCCAGATAGATTGTAGAGAAGACGGGCCGCCGGGCATCCACGATCCGGCGGCCGTTTGCATCCTTCGATCCGGGACCGCTCGTGAATCGACTTCGATCCATCCTCTTGCTGGCCTTTGCCGTTACGCTGGGCACGCACCGGGCAGCGGCGCAGTCTTCCCCCACGCCGGCGGACTCGGCGGGGGGCGTGCGCATCTGCGCGGGCGGCGACGTGACGCTGGGGACCAACCTGGACACCACGTGGGTCGCCACGGCGCGGGCACGGCTGGGACGGCGCGTGGAGGCGCTCCCCGATCCCGACTCCATCCTGGAGCCGTTCCGCCCCCTGCTGGCCGACGCGGACGTGGTGCTGTGGAACGTGGAGGGCGCCGTGGGCGACGGGCCCATCAACCGGCGCAAGTGCGCGGCGGGCTCCACGTCGTGCTTCGCGTTCCGCATGCCGGCGGGCACGGCGCGGGCGCTGCGGGGCGTGGCCGCGGACAGCGCGGTCGTTGTAGGCAACGTGGCCAACAACCACGCCCGCGACGACGGCGACATCGGCCGGCGCAACACGGTGCGGCTGCTGGACGCGGCCGGCGTGCTGGCCACGGGCGTCGACACGCTCGCCACGGAGGTGGTCACGGCGCGCGGCGACACGCTCGCCGTCCTGGGCTTCGCGCAGTGGGCGGGGCCGGACCCGCGCAACCTGCCCGCCGTCCGCCGCCACGTGCGGCGCGCGGCGGAGCGCTACGGGCGCGTGGTCGTCACCATGCACATGGGCGCGGAGGGGCGCGGGCGGCAGAACACGGTGGATGGGCGCGAGGAGTCGTTCGGCGAGGACCGCGGCAACGTGGTGGCGTTCGCGCGGGCGGCCGTGGAGAGCGGCGCGGACCTCGTCATCGGCCACGGGCCGCACGTGATGCGCGCCATCCAGTGGCGTGACAGCGCGCTGGTGTTCTACTCGCTGGGCAACCTGGCCACGTACGGCCCGTTCACCCTGAGCGAGCCGCTGAATCGCGGCGGGTTCGCCTGCGCGGTGCTGGACGCGGAGGGCGGCATCGTCGGCGCGGAGCTGCGGTCCACGATGCAGGTGCCGCCGGGCGTGCCGCGGGTGGACGATACGAACCGCGCGGCCGCGCTGGCGGATTCGCTGGGCCAGGTGGACTTTCCCGGCACCGCCGCGCGTCTGGATCCGCTCACGGGCGAGATCCGCCGCCCCGACGGATCTCCGCTGGCGCCGGCGTCCGATCCATCGACGGGTTCGGATGGTGAGAGGCGGCGGAGGTAGGTCGAGTCTGAGCGGGCGCCCCCTCCGGGCTCGTAAAACTCGCCCACCTCCCCCAA
>NZ_DASURI010000232.1:0-2631 GCF_036280135.1 Longimicrobium sp. | reverse complement strand
CGAAAACGCAGCCCTTGCGGATGGGAATCCGCCAGTGCAGAATTTTTAGCACTTGATGGCGCCATCCGGCACGCGGCGGTCCTAACGGTCCGCATCCGCCGCGCATCGACCTCCATCCGCCCCACGATCCCCATGCGCATCCGCCCCACGCACCTGCTCGCCCTGGCCGGCCTGGTGATGGCCGCCGGCGCCGCGCAGGCCCAGGCCCGCACCCCGGAACGGCGCCCGCTCACGGCGCTGGACTTCTACCACCTCAAGAACGCCGGCGGCGTCACGCTCTCGCCCGACGGGCAGCGGGCCGTGTTCATCGTCACGGAGGTGGACAGCGCCGAGAACCGCTACCGCCGCGACCTGTGGATCGCCAACACGGACGGCAGCGGCATACGGCGGCTCACCTGGACCAACGCGCGCGGCATCGGCGGCGCCAGCTTCAGCCCGGACGGGCGGATGCTGGCGTTCACGCAGTCGCGGCAGGGGCAGGGCACCCAGGGCTCGCAGGTGTGGATCCTTCCCCTGGCCGAGGGCGGCGAGGCGTGGCCCCTGACGGAGATGGAGACGGGCGCGTTCGCCCCCGTGTGGTCGCCGGACTCGCGGCGCATGGCCTTCCTGTCGTCCCTCACGCCGCGGCAGATCGCGGGGGCCGACACCACGCGGCCGCGCGTCGACGCGGAGGCCATCCGCCACATCGACGACGACCGCGCCGCCGCCCTGGCCGCCATCCGCGCCCGGCTGGCCGCCAGCGCCCGCGAGCAGGACCCGCGCGTGGTCACCCGGCTGAACTACCTGGGCGAGACGTCCATCGAGGACGAGGAGTACGCGCAGATCTACGTGGTCGACGTCCGCGCCGGCGCCAAGCCCGTGCAGATCACGAAGCAGGCGTACGACATCGGCGCGCCCGCGTGGACGCCGTCGGGCGACTCGCTGCTCTTCAGCGCCTCGCCGCCGCGCGAGGGCGTTCACCCGGACTACGAGCTGGAGAGCGACCTGCGGATGGTCGCGGCGGACGGCAGCGGACGGCCGCGGGTGATCGCCCGGCCCGGCTACGCGGAGGAGGGGCCGGCGTTCTCGCCGGACGGGCGGTGGATCGTCTTCACGCGGTCCATCTCCAACCCCGACTCGGCCTCGGCGACGAACTCGGAGCTGATGATGATGCGGCGCGACGGATCGGGCGCGCGCAGCATCACGGCCACCCTGGACCGCACGCCGAACGACTACGTGATCACGCCGGATGGGTGGCTGTACTTCACGGTCGCGTCGGAAGGCGCCGTGCCGCTGTACCGCACGCGGCTGGACGCGGTGGACGTGCGTCCCGTGGTGCAGGGTCCGCGCGGCGTGCTGAGCTTTGACGTGGCGGGCGGGCGCATCGCGTGGAGCGAGATGAACCCGCGCATTCCCAGCGACGTCTACACGGCGGACGCGGCCGGCGCGGGCGAGCGCCGGCTGACCATGCTGAACGATTCGCTGCTGGCGCGGGTGTACGTGAGCGACTACCACGAGATGCGCTATCCGTCGTTCGACGGGCGGCAGGCGCACGCGTGGTACCTGATGCCCATCGGATATCGCCCCGGCCAGCGTCCGCCCCTGGCGGTGCAGATTCACGGCGGCCCGCACTCCATGTGGGGCCCCGGCGAGGCCAGCATGTGGCTGGAGTACCAGATGCTGGCCGGCGCGGGATACACGGTGTTCCTGTCGAATCCCCGCGGCTCGCAGGGCTACGGAAACGAGGGGCTGCGGGCCATCCAGCGCGACTGGGGCACGTCGCCGGCGCGCGACATCCTGATCGGGGCGGACAGCGTGATCGCCCGCGGCCTGGCCGATCCTGATCGGCAGGTGGTGACGGGCGGCAGCTACGCGGGGTACATGACGGCGTGGCTCATCGCCCGCGAGGCGCCCGCGCGGTTCAAGGCGGCCGTGGCGGCGCGCGGCGTGTACGACCTGGGCATCTGGTACTACTCCAGCAACACGTGGCGCCTGTTCGAGGGCGAGTTCGGCACGCGGCCGTGGGAGGACCCCGAGGTCACGCGCGCGCAGTCGCCCATCACGTACGTGGCCAATATCCGCACGCCGCTGCTGATGCTGCACGCCGACACGGACTTTCGCGCGACCATCGCGAGCGCCGAGGCCATGTACCGGGCCATGAAGGTGCTGGGCAAGGAGGTGGAGTTCGTGCGTTACCCGCGCGAGGGCCACGAGCTCACGCGCAGCGGCGAGCCCAACCACCGCATCGACCACATGCTGCGCACGCTGGAGTTCTTCGAGCGCTACATCACGCACTGAGGGGGCGGATGCGGAGCGGGGTGGCAGCGTCCGCGCGGAAGGCGGAGCGCCCCCCATCCCCGACCCTTCCCCCATAAACTGCATGGGGGAAGGGAGAACTTCGGCGCGTGCATCCGGACGGATCACGCCGGCAGCCGCCCGCCCCCACCCGCCCCAGCACGGACTCGCAACCACGCACTGAACTGACCCAACGAATAACCCCTCCCCCGAAGTTGGGGGAGGGGTCGACCGACGTTGCGAGGAACGAGCAAAAGGAGGTCGGGGGAGAGGCATCTGTGCCAACTTAATCGGGATCGATTAGGATAAGTGCGGAGGTGTGTGAGGTTTCGAGGGAGCCATCCGCCCCGGAGAGCC
>NZ_DASURI010000231.1:0-23327 GCF_036280135.1 Longimicrobium sp. | reverse complement strand
GGGTTCGGAGGCCGCCCAAGGCTCCTCGTCCGGCAACGGTGGTAGTCCGTCCGCCGGCATGACGAATGCGCCGAGATATGGCTCCATTCCGGGGTACCGCTTGTCTCCGGGCGCGGCGACGACCGGCGGCGGACCGGACTCCGGCACGCCGGGGAGCAGTTCCAGGAGCCGCGTACGCATCGAGGGCGAGAATACGGGCGGAGCGGCGGCCACGACTCTTCGGACGCGACGGTTCCACACCGGATCGAGCGGATCCATCCGGTCCACGAGAGCTGTCACCTCCGAGGCGGCGAGCCGCAGGTCAACCGTGGCAAGCGCCAGCCGCAGCGCGGCGAAAGACGCTTCGTCCGCATCGGCGGAGCCCGGAACGATCGTTTCCCGCGCGCGCTCAATCGCGCCCCGTGCCATGTCCCAATCGCCCGCGTCCATCGCTTCTTCCGCGGCCGTCAGGTGCCACCTGGGCGAGTCTTCCACCGGCGCCCGCGGCGGCTGGTGTCCGAGTGCCCGCAGTTGCGCGGCGGGCGAGCGCGCCGCCGCGTCCGGCGTGGTTCTTCCCGGCATGGTCGCTCTCCGTTGAGCCTCTCAGCGGAACAGGTCGCACCCGGCGGCTGAGCCGACCGTGAGCGACGCCGAGGCGCCGTACGTGGTTCCCCACCCGCTCGTGCGGCGAACCACAGCCAAGGTCCAGCGACGCTCGCACACGCCGAGGCGGACGCCCGCCGAAAACGAGCTTCCCTCTCCTCCCCACGCGTAGGACAGCCGCACCGGCAGCGTTCCGGGGCCGGCGTACGCGAGCGTGTACGGACCGGCCTCCAGCTCGGGCTCCAGCCCCCCCTTGCTGACCGGGGTGCGCATCGCCACGGAGAGCGAGCCTGCGTCGCTCTCGACCGTGGCGCCGAGGCGCAGCACCGCGGGGTAGCCGAATGCTTCCCACAGCGCGCGCGCACGGCGCGCGTCCTCCGTGCCGTCGTCCTCGGTGCCGAGAAACGGACTCTGCGTCTCCGTCACTTCCGCTTCCCCGCCCTCCCGAGGGATGATCGAAGCGACGCGCACCCGGGGGCCGTTCCTTGGCCGGAATGCCCCGGAGACGAGATTCGTGACCGACGCACCGACTCGGATGCGCTCCGCCGGCTGGGCGAGGAGCCCCAGGTCCAGCCCGTATCCCGGCACGTCATGGATCACGGTTTCGCGATACACCTCGTCGCCAGGCTTGTCGGAGAGGAAGGAGCCGCGCGCGTACTCGTGCACCCACCACCCTTTTGCCGTCGCCCCCAGCCAGAATCCGCCCAGCAGCGGCACCCGGCCGACATGCACCCCCCGCGCGAGCGCGAGCACCGTCGCCGTCGAGCGCATCGTGGAGTCCGGCGAAACCGGACCATCAAGGCCGCTTTCACCGCCGAGCGCCTGCGCGATAGGCCCGGGGACCACGCCAGCGGCGGCGTGGTGCGACGAGAGCCCCAGGACGAAGTCCCGGTGCTGGGTTGCGAGCCACTGCACCGCGCCCGCGGCGAGCCCGGTCTCGCCCCCGCCGAACCGCATGCCGGGCCAGCCGGCGCGGCCGGGAAGGCCGTCCACGCCCAGGGCACGCGCCGGACGTGTCCACGCAGCCGCGGGGAGTACGTCAAAGTCGACCGCCAACGCCGTGTAGGACGACAGCGGGCCGTCGTAGACGCCGACGAGGGCAGGATTCCAGAGCAACGCGTCAGTCCTTCGTGCCTCCGTCACGGCGGCGTCACCCAGGCCCGCCGCGGTACCGATCGAGAGGGGCTGCTGCGCGATCACCGCTGCGCACGGGACGCAGCACAGGGCCGCTGCCACGGCCAGGGAAGGGAACGTCATGGGCGCTCAGGATAGGAGGTGGCGAAGAACGAAATCGCCGCGCACGGACTCCGGAGCCGAGCATGGCACCACGTCGGCGGCGAGGAGAATGCAGAGGGTGGCCGCGACCAGGCAGGCGCCGAACGGTGCAGGCGCGGCCGAGCCTCGAAGCAGCGGACGGGTGCGTTGCCCTGCGGTAATGCTCGCGAGGGCGAACAGGGAGGCGAGAAGGACGATGTCGAGCGTGGCCTCCGCGCCGCAGACCGCGCCGACGCACGCCAGGACTCCGTAATCCCCGGCCCCCATCGCATCGCGCCCGGTGGTAAGGCGAGCCAGCGCCGCCAGCGCAAAGATCGTGGCGATCAGGGCGAGCACACCGAAAACGCGGTCCGCGACCCCGGCCCATCCTCCGGCCGCGCCCGCGAGCCCCAGGCCGGCCACGATTCCCCCGACCCACGGCAGGTGCGGGATGCGGAGGGTCCGCTCGTCGCAGACGGCGATCCCCAGGAAGAGCCAGCCGACCAGGGTCCCGGCCGCGGCGGCGCCCGGGCCGGGAGTGACGAGCGCCGCGGCGAGCGGGATGCCGGCCCCAGCCGTCTGTGCCGGATCCCACCGGCGGAGGTGAGCCGGCCAAGCGCAGACGTGTGGGCGCGGCTGGTACAGTGGGAGGTGCGGCGCGGGAATCCTTCGCGCCACGGCCGCCCACCACGCGCCCGCCAGCGCGCCCGCAGGCACCGCCGCGCCGAGCAGGAGCGCGGTCGCTGCGGGGATCATCCGGGCCCTACCGGGAGCCTGGTTCCGGCCCGTGCGATCGCGCGCACCCAGAGGTACAGGTCCGTCGCGGCGCTCTGCAGCCGCCGGCGGCCGGAGGCCGAGACCTCGCAGCCGAGCGGCTCCGGGCCCTCGTAGCGAACCTCGATCACCAGCCCGGTCCCAGCCGTCCGCAACTCCGCCGCGATGCGTACCGGCGTGCCCGCGTCAGGCCCGCCATCGCAGCGTACGTCGCCGGCCATCAGTCCGGGAGCGATCCAGTCCCCGTACACGGTGGCTCCACCCGCGCCGACCCCGCCGAGCCGCACGGGTGCGGGCCAAGCGACGGGCCGAACTGGCACGCGCGTCCCCATAAACGGGAGCCCGCTGAAGAAGGCGGCGGCGGTTGCGTCCACGGCGAGGCGGACTTCCCAGCCGTCCGCTGGCCGCCAGCCGGCGTCGCGCGACGCGCGCGGGGCGGGACCGGGCTCAACGCGCTGGAGCGCGGGATAGACACCCGCGGCTGAGGGCAGTGCATCGGGGCTCTCGGCGACCGGTGCACAGCCGGCCAGGAGCAGCAGCGCGGACCTGCAGAGCTTGGCCGAGATGCGGATCGGGCGGCGGCGCATTCACGGTTCGCGGAAGGGGGCCGGACCGGACGTGTCCCAGGTCCGGCCGTCCGGACTGGACGCGACGAGCAGCGCGTCGGGTGACGAGGGTGCACCGAGCGTGAGCCACGCCTCGGCGCCTGCCCCCATCCGATATACCCCGAGGAGGAACAGATCGCCGTCGGCGGGCTCCACCCGGTAGCTCCAGAGCACGCCCGGGCCGCTTCCCGCCGCCGCGACGAGCGCCGATCCGCGCCCAGGGCGGCGGAACACGAGAAGCGCGGCGCCGCGGACCTCCACCCACTGCACGAGGTCCGCTGCATCGAACCCGAGCGCCTCCCCCGCCCCGCCCATGCGCACGCGGTCGGTTTCACTGGCGGCGCGGGCGGGCGCATACCGCTCCGTCGCGGCGGCGCACGCCTGGCGCGCCACCACCGCCTCCACGTTCCCGCCGCCGGCTGCCGCCGAGCGCCCGATTCCGCGCAGCTCTCCGATCCGGCGGGATGGGAGAGCAAAGTCGATCCGCACGATGCGCTCGCATCGGCCGATCACCGCCCACTCCCCTTCGATTGACGCAGGTGTGGGGGTCCCGTGGATCCCCAGGTCGTGGAATGCCACACGGCCGCCTGGCCGGGGCAGCGCAAGGAGTGGATGGCGAAGCGCAACCCCCCGCGGTATCCCCTGCGCCGGGGAGGGGCGAAACCGCTCCGGGCCTGCCTGCGGCGCGGGCGCGGAGTTCTGGCCAGCCGTATCCGGTGCCGGGGGAGGAGTTGCCGTGGCGACCTGCACCCCCGGGGCTGGAGGCACCGCGGCTGGCGGAGGAGGAGCGGCCGGCTGCGGTTGTGCCACGTGCTCCCCGGAGGTTTCCGCGCCGCGCAGGACGGCGTACGCGCCGCCGAACTCCGGGCGCGGCGTAGAGACGAGGAACGGCTGAAAGCCGGGCGCGGGCGGCATCGCGCCGGGCGCCATCCGAGCGGAGACAACAGCCGAATCCCGCCGCTGCTCAAGCGGGCGCTGAACAGCGCGTACCGGACTGGCGGGGGACTGCTGGGACGGAGCCGCACGGCCGGGGCGGGCATAGCTGCCGATCGTGATTCCGACCGACAGGAGGATTGTGGCAATCGCCGCCCGGCGCACCACCGGATGATCTGCAGGCATCCTCACGGCTCGCCTCCGAACATCGTGTGAAGCACCGGTTCCAGGGCCATGGCGAGCGGATCGTCTGGATTTGCCATCTCACGGAACAGGCGCGCGAAGGTGCGGGCTTGGCGCGCTTCCCCGGCCCGGGCAGCGAGCTCGAAGAGCACGGCCGCCTGCCGGGGCGATGAAACCCAGTCGGTGCCGGCGTCGCGCACCCAGCCCTCGACTGTGACCCATGCCTCTGCCGCACCAGCGCTCCCGGTGCGGACCATGAGGAGCAGCGCGTTCAGGGTGGTGTCGGTCTGGAGGACCCAGGCATCTGCGCGCCCGCCATGCGTGGAGAGGTGGAGGGCAGCGTGGCGAAGCCGTGAAATCGCCTCGCCGGGGGCCACCTCGGCCGTCAGGAAGGCGAGAAGCAGCTCCTCCTCCACCGCCCACTGCGAGGCGCCCTCGGCTTCCTGGAGGAGCCTGCGGGCAGCCGCGCCGAGCCCGAGCTCGATGAGCACGAGGGCGGCGGCATGAGGACCGGGTGCAGACGGTCTGGCGGGCGTCGCCGCCCCACCGCGCCGCTCGTCGTCGAGGCGCGCGAAGTAGAAACCGATGCGCTGCACCGTCTCCTCGATCTCGCCGGCGAGGGTGGGGCCTGGCGCGGCGAGCACGGCCACCTGCAGCTCGGGCCAGCCGCGAATCTCATCCAACTGCGCCAGCGTCGCGGCTCGATCGGGCGCGGGGCTTCGCCCCGCCACGAGCACACCCACCACCGCCGCGCCCGCGGTGCGTACGTCGACGTGGACCACCGCCGCCCGGTCGGCGGCCCAGGCGGCGACGCGGCCGGGACGGCCGCGCACCTCCAGGTACGCCAGGGCTTCGAGGAGCGTCGTGCCGCGGGGGAGAACCAGCGCATCCTGTGGGTCCGAGGCGGCCGGCGCTCCGATCCAAACCGCCGCGAGTGGCGGCCAGGCAACGTCGGCCGCCGGCGGCGGCTCCACGAGCCCGGTCAGCCGAACGACTACCCCCTCCCCAGCATCAGCGGACCACGTGAAATCCCCGCGGATGTGCTCCCAGGTGGCCTGTGAGGCGACGAGCACCAGCGGCACGCCCGCAGACCGGCACCGGCAGGCGAGATCGGCGAGCGTGCCCGCCTCGGCTTCCGTGGAAGCCAGAACGACCGCCGCACCACCCTTCTGCAGGTCCAGCCCCACGCCTGTCGCCTTCGCGTCGGCCGGGGAGAATCCGACAGTATCAAGGTGCAGGTGCGCGAGGTCGCGGACGACCGGCAGTGCCCGCTCCTGCGAGAGGAGGACGAGCGGGTTCCCGGGGCCGCGCGGATCCGTGACGAGCCGCTGGACCGCGCTGCCGATCACACCGCCTTCGGCGGATGGGCCCGTGTGGGCGCGGGGATCGAAGACGAGCGCGTCCGGGCCGTTGGCAAGGTCACGGACCTCACGAGGAAGGTCCTCCACCGGCGTCTCGCCCCAGACGACCAGTTGCACGCCCTCCCGCGCCGCGCACCAGCGGCTGGCCTCCAAGGCATCGGCTTGACCACAGAGCAGCAGCACCGGCGTGCCCTCACGCGCGCGCGTCCCGTCCCAGTCCGAGAGCCGCGTCGCCGTGCCCGCCACGGCGTGCTGCAGCGCGTCGCGGAGAACGTCGGGTCCAGGTAGAGGGCCGACGTAGACGATGCCGTACAGCGTGCCGGGGGCGGCAGCGAGTGTTGCGCACATCGGCGAGAGCGCGAAGCGAAGCTGCTCGTGGAGAAGATTTGGGCGAGGCGCGGCCGCCAGCGTCTGCATCGGCACGGTGCGACTGTGAGGGGTGAGCCGGGGGGCCTCGCGCCGCACGCCGACAACCGTCCGGCTTCCAGGAGGGTACCAGCAGTGGCATTCCCCCTTGCCCTGCGCGACGAACCCGATGCTGACGGATACCCCGAACCGCACCTCGGCGCCGACGCCACTACGAACCATTCGCCAGATCCGGGCGGCCGTCCGTGTGCTGGAGGACCGATGGCTTCAGGCCGCCACGGCGCCGGCGGGTCGGACTCTGGATCTGGAGCTCCGCGACCTGCTCGCCCTGGCCGGCCGTGTGGCCGCCCCGGGCCTTGAAGGCCACGCCGCGCGTGTCGGGACCATCGCCCACGCGACCGCACGGGCGGCAGCGTGGAAGGAAGAAGACGTTGAGGAGCTGCCGCTTCACGGGGCTCTCCACGACATCGGCAAGGCGGGCGTAGACCCCCTTATCCTGGCCAAGCCCGGGCCCCTGACGCCGGAGGAGAAGCGGAGCGTCGAACGGCACGCGGCGATCGGTTACCGGCTGCTCGCATCCCGTGTCCCGCTCCTGCGCCGCGCCGCCCGCGTCGCGTGGCAGCACCATGAGCGCTGGGACGGGACCGGCTACCCCCGCGGCCTCGCGGGGAAGCAGATCGACCGCCGCGCCCGCCTGGTCGCAATCGCCGACGTTTACGACGCCCTCACTTCAACCAGGCCGTACAGGCCGGCGCTCACGCCGGAGGAAGCGCTGCAGATCATGCGAGCGGGGCGGGAGAGCCATTTCGACCCGCACCTGCTGGACGCCTTCGTCCAGGCGTGGACCCTTGCCAGCGGCCAGTGGGAGTGCGTCGCCGGCTGACCCGCCGGAGGCTGCGGGCGCTGGCCCGCGCCCTCCGCGCATCCGGCTCCGGGCTCCTGCTCTCGGCGTGCATGAGCGCCGGCGTAGCTACCTGGCGTCTCCGAGTCGTCACGACGGCGCCCGCCCCCGCCCTCCCACCGCCTTCCGCCCCCGTGGCGAATTCGCAGGCCACCATTGCCACCCGGCCAGCCGAGCCGGGCCAGGCGATCGTGAACCCTTCCGCGAGCGCGCCCGGGCAGGTGCTCGCAGCGGTCCGGGCGCGAGCCGCGCAAGCCAACCCCGCCGTTCCAGCGGCGGAGGTGGACCGCTGGATCCTTCACTTCGTGGGCAACCCGGAGCGGCGTCGCTCGCTCGAGGATGCGCTCGGGCGGATGGCGCGCTTCGAGCCGCTCGTGCGTGATGCCCTGCGCCGGCATGGCGTTCCTGCGGATCTGATGTACCTGCCCTTGATCGAGAGCGAGTTCGTGGAAACCGCGGTGAGTCACGCGGGCGCGGCCGGCATGTGGCAGTTCATGCCGGGGACCGCCCGCCTCAACGGGCTGGAGGTGTCGGCGTACGTGGACGAGCGGAAGGATCCCGTCCGCGCGACGGACGCCGCGGTCCGCCACCTGGCCGACCTGTATCGCCAGTTCGGCAGCTGGCATCTCTCACTGGCCGCCTACAACGCCGGTCCGGTCCGCGTGGAGAACGCGCTCCGCCGCCACGCGGCGGGGGCGCGCGGCGACGAGCGCCTGTACTGGAGCATCCGCCCGCGCCTGCCAAGCGAGACGAGGAACTACGTGCCGCTTTTCCTCGCCGCCACCGAGATCGCCCGGGCCCCGAGGGGGTTCGGCCTCCAGCCGCGCCCCGCAGCCGCGCTGGCATTCGCGGAGGTGTGGGTGCCCGGCGGTACCCCGCTGGACGTGGTCGCGCGAGAGCACGGCGTGTCCGGCGCTGCGCTCCGGCAGCTCAACCCTCACCTGGTCCGCGGAATGACACCGCCGGGCCGATGCTGGCCGGTACGCGTCCCGCCGCGCCCGCCGGCACTCACCCCTTTAGACTAGAAAGCGAGAGAATGAGCACGGCGCCAACCGGCGCGACGGCCTTGTCCGCCGCGCCCGAGCACGCACAAGACCGCGTCGTGGACCGGCTCGTTGCGGCGGGACTCGTCACCGCCCGCGAGCTGGAAGCAGCAGTTGCCGCCCGTGACGCGGACGGAGGCGTCCGTGGCGGGCTCCTCTTCCACCTGATCGAGAGCGGCGCGCTTGGCTCCCACCAGGTGCGCGACGCGCTGGAACGGGAATTCGAGCAGGCGCCGCTGGATCTCGCGGCTGAGGTCCCGGACCGAGCGATCACCGGACTGATCCCCGCCCAGCTCGCGCGCGAGCTGGGGGTGGCGCCCCTGGGTCAGGTCGGCCAGACGCTGCAGGTCGCGATGCGAGATCCCTCCGACACAGGCGCGCTCGCCCGGCTCCGCGGGCAGACCGGGCTCGACGTGCAGCCGGTGCTCGCCGACGAGCATTCGTTCTGGCATTTCGTGGAGCGCTGCTACGCGGGCGCGGACGAACTCTCGCGCACCGCGGGAAGGGCGATCGAGGCGGTGCTCCAGGACGAGGAGCTGGTGGGGAGGCGGCGGAACGACGCCGTGGAGCAGGAGGTGCGGGAGGCGGCGGTGCCGGCCTTCGTACGCGAGGTGCTGCACGACGCGAAGCGCCGCCGTGCCTCGGACGTGCACTTTGAGCCCTTCGAGGACCACACGCGGGTCCGCTACCGGATTGACGGGAAGCTGGTCGTGACCCGCCGCGTGGATGACCCGCGCGTCGCCGGCCACATCGCTGGCCACGTGAAGTACCTCGCCGGGATGCGCTCCGCGAGCGACCGGATGCCCCAGGATGGTTCGCTCACGCTCAGCATCGATGGGCGGGACGTGCAGTTCCGGGTCGGCACGCTCCCGACCATCAACGGTGAGAGCGTGGTGCTCCGGCTCCTCGACGACTCCGACGTGCCCGCGGATCTCGGGGCGCTCGGCATCGACGCACGTGACCGCGCGGTGCTGGAGCGCGCGATTCGCGCGAAGAAGGGGATGCTGCTGGTCACCGGACCCACCGGCAGCGGGAAGTCTCTCACGCTGGCGGCCGTGCTCGCCTCGATCAATCGCCCCGATATCAAGATCCTCTCCGTGGAGGACCCGGTGGAGCGCCGGCAGCCGGGCATCCAGCAGGTGCAGGTCCTTCCCCATGACACGGACCCTGCGCTGGACCGCAGCTTTACCGCCGTGCTGAAGGCGTTCCTGCGGCAGGACCCGGACGTGATGATGGTCGGTGAGATCCGGGACCTGGAGACGGGCGGGATCGCGATCAAGGCGGCGCTCACCGGGCACCGCGTTCTCTCCACCCTGCACACCAACGACGCCCCATCGACCATCACGCGGATGGTGGACATGGGCCTCGAGCGCTTCGTGCTCGCGGGCGCGCTCCGCGCCATCGTGGCCCAGCGGCTGGTCCGCCGCGTGTGTCCCCGGTGCGCGGAATCCTATCTGCCCGAAGAGCACGAGCTGGTCGCGGCCGGGCTCGACCTCGCGGTGGCGGGCGGGCGGGCGTTCCGCCGCGGCCGCGGTGTGTCCCCGTCCGGGGTGCGATGCGAGGCCTGCACCGGGTCCGGTTACCGGGGCCGCATCGGCGTGTTCGAGGTGCTCGAGGTCACGCCCGCCATCCAGCGCCTGATCGCGAGTGGCGGGAGCGAAATGGAGATTTCGCAGGCCGCCCGTGCCGAGGGGATGCGCACGCTCCGCCAGGCCGCGCAGGCCCATGCCCTCGCGGGGCTCACCACGCTGTCGGAAGTGACCGAGGAAATCGCGCTCTGATCCCCACCATGAGCTTCACGTACGATGCGGAGCCCGCGGTCGCGCCGGCCGACCGCGCCGGCGAGAGATCACGCGGTGAGCACGGCGAGAGCGCGTTTGCCACCGCGCTCGCCTACCTGGCCAGCCTGCACGGGCCGGCGGCGAAGCGCGAGTTGCCCGACTTCACTCGCCAGTTGGCTACGCTGCTGCAGGCGGGCACCAACCCGCCCGAGGCGCTGGAGACCCTTCGTGGGGAGATCCAGTCCAGGGAGCTGCGCGCGGCCGTGACGGCGCTGGAGGTGGCCACCAAGCGGGGCCTTCCGCTGCATGCGGCGATGCGCCGGCATCCGCGCGTGTTCGATCGTGTGTACACGGAAATCGTGGCCGCGGGCGTGAAGGCGGGCACGCTGGAGAAGATGCTCGTCCCCCTCGCCGATGGCCTGGTCACGGCGGAGAAGATCCGGTCCAAGGTCGCCCGCGCGATGATCCAGCCGCTGTTCTCGCTGGCGGCCACCTTCCTCGGTGGCTGGTACGTGATCCAGAAGGTGGTGCCCACGTTCGCGGGGATCTATGAGCGCGAAGGCGTCGAGCTCCCGGCGGTCACGCGTGCACTGCTGGCGCTTGCCGAAGCTGCGGAGTCCGTCGGGGACGCGGGGCTGATCGCGGCCGGGCTGGCGCTTCTGGCGCTGCCGCGCGTCCTCGCCGCGCCCGCCGTGCGTGCGGTTACCGACCGGGTGGTACTGCGGCTGCCGATCGTCGGCCCGCTCGCGCGGATCAGTTCGGTGTCGAGCTTCATGCGGTTCTTCTCCATGCTCCTGGCCACCGATGCCATCCAGGAGGCGGAGGCCATCGAGCTTGCCGCGCAGACGGCACGGAATTCAGATGTCGCGGCGCGGCTGGCTAATGCGGCACGGGACGTAGCGGCGGGGACGCACAAGGTTTCGGGGGCGCTGAAGAAGACCGGCGTGGTGCCGCCGGTCTACGTGCAGATCCTGCGGACGGGCGAAAACACGGGCAAGCTCACCGACTTGGCCACGTACGCGGCGAATCGGCTCGAGGAGAAGGTGATGGATCAGGTGGAGAAAGCTCAGGCTGCGGTCGTGCCGCTCGCGACCTGCGTGGTGATCGCCGTGGTGGCAGTGATGCTGGTGGGGCTCTATGGGCCGATGACCGGGTTGTACCAGGTGCTGCTTCGCTAGAATTCGGTCGGCAACCACTTGGCGGTGTCGGGCTAACGCTGGGGTGACAATACTCCACGAGGTACAAGCGGGCGCCGCACATCCTCTCGCCACTCGCCAGAAGCCATGTTATCTTCCATGTACTGGGTAGAGAGTTTTGACTTAATCATTTGAGAAAACTAACGAACATCCCCGTTTGACTTTTCCAGTCACCCGGCCAGCTCCGTCCGCCGACCGCCACGTCCATTTATGCCACGATATGCATTGGCGCTGATCTTCAGATCGGCTGCGACGCACGATGTTTCGAGTGTGACGGTCCCGCCGTACGTTTCCTGCCATCGACGCACCGCTGTGACGCGGAGGGGGTCGCTCTTGGGGGACGTCATCCGCCTGAGCAGGTCCCTGAATGGATGCTGAACATCCCGCGACGAACGGGCGGGGAACCCGCAACGATCTTGTTCGGCGGATCGAGGAAATCGGACAGTGGCAGCGAGGCGGCGAGCGGGCGCCCCACAAGCCCCTGTTGCTCCTCTACGCCATCGCGCGCGCGGCACGGCGGGAGCCCAGGATGGTGAGTTACGCCACGGCCGAGCCCATCCTGCGCCGACTGCTGGAGCAATTCGGTGCCCCGGGCAGACGGCCGGCGCCAGAGTACCCCTTCTGGTATTTGCAGAATGATGGGCTGTGGGAGCTCGAGGGTGTCGGGGACGCGCTCCCGAGGCGAGGAGGAACGAAAGAACCACGCGTGAGTGCGCTGCGTGCAGGAATCTCGGGCGGCATGCCCCGATGGGCTTTCAGCGTGCTCGCCTCGGATCGACGGCTCCGTGGGCGGATCATCCGCTCCCTGCTCACCCGAAATTTTCCACGTTCGCTCCATGGCGACGTTTGCGCGGAGCTCGGTATCCCTGTCCTCTCGGTCAGCGACCGAAGGCGGGACGCACAGTTCCGGCGTGACGTACTACGGGCGTACCGGAGCCGCTGCGCCGTCTGCGGATTCGACGTTAGGCTCTGCCATCAGCCCTTCGGAATAGACGCCGCTCACCTGATGTGGTGGCAGGCCGGAGGACCCTGCGAGACGCCGAATGGCCTTGCCCTTTGCGCCCTGCACCACCGGGCCTTCGACCGGGGCGCCATCGGAGTTTCAGCGAACCGGAAGATCTTGATCTCACTGGATCTGAGCGGGGACGAGGCTTGGCTTGAGCGTATGTTCTATGACTTCTCAGGCAGAGAGTTGCGCCCTCCGCAAAGACGTGCGGAAGAGCCGGACGAAAGATTCGCGGCGTGGCACCGCCAGCAAGTCTTCCGCGGACCGGCGCGAGACCCCTGAACACGTAATCCATGCCCCTCCGCGACCTGCCTCTTCGCCCGGTACTTGAAACCTCAACCCGTGATCTCGTCCGGGAGTTCTTCATTCCAGCCCTGAGCGAGTCGGTGAAGTATGACCGCGGGGTCGGTTACTTCACGTCCTCTTGGCTGAAGCTTGCGGGGGGAGGACTGGTCGGGCTCGCGCGGAACGGGGGCCGCGCTCGTATCGTAGCGAGTCCGATCCTCTCCGCTGATGACTGGGCGGCCCTCCGCGAGGGCGAGGACGCGCGTGTCGAGCCAGCGCTTCACGCCGCGATGAAGCGGACCCTGGATGAGCTCGCCACCGATCTGGTCGGGGACACGCTGGCGGCCCTTGCATGGATGGTCGCGGATGAGCTCCTTGAGTTCCGCATCGCTGTACCCACAGCCGACTTGGACGGCGATTTTCACGACAAGTTCGGTATCTTCGGCGATGCCAACGGCGATGCACTCGCCTTCCACGGATCCTCAAACGACAGCGCACAAGCGTTTCGCAACTACGAGTCGATCGACGTGTTCTACGGCTGGGCCGACGAACGCGATGCCGAGCGGGTAGTCCGCCACCAGGCCAGGTTCGAACGTCTGTGGAGCAACCGCGACGCGAATGTCCGGGTGTTTGCCCTCCCGGAGGCGATCCGCCGGAATCTCGTCGAGTTTGCCGATTCCACGTCTCGCCCCTACCCCGCGCCTGGTTCGGGCGTGAGTGACGAACCGCGTGATGACCGCTGGCGCCATCAGCGCGCTGCCTTGGCGGCCTTTCTCGAGCACCGCAACGGCGTGCTGGAGATGGCCACGGGGACAGGCAAGACCCGTACGGCGCTCATGATTATGGAGGAACTGCGTAATCGGGGCTTGATCAAGAGCGCGATCGTCGCGGCGCACGGGACGGATCTCCTTGACCAGTGGTACCGGCAGCTACGAGGCGGCGTCTTTCCCGTTTACCGCGCGTACGAGAACCACCGGGAGGCACTCTCCTATGCGAACTACCCCGACGGGGCACTGCTGCTGGCGTCGAGGGAGAAGCTGCCCGAGGTGCTGCCGCGCCTGTCGGCCCGCCTCGCCCCGGAGACGCTCCTGGTCTGCGACGAGGTGCACGGCATGGGGGCTCCGGGCAGTGTGAGCGCGCTCTCGGACCGACTCTCTCCCTTCGGCTTTCGGCTGGGCCTTAGCGCGACTCCTGAACGCGAGTACGACGCGGAAGGAAATGCCTTCATCACCCGTGAAATCGGTCCCGTCATTTACAAGTTCGGGCTCCGTGAGGCCATTGAGCGTGGAATCCTCTGCGGCTTCGCCTACGTCCCCCTCGACTATTCGTTCACGGACGAGGACCGCTCTGCAGTACAGCGGGCGATCGCGCGCTTCCACGCTCGTGCGAAGGCCGGCAACCCCGCGCCGATCGAGTCGCTGTACCAAGAGATCGGAAAGGTGCGGAAGCTCTCTCCGGGCAAGCTGCCGCCATTTCGGACCTATCTCCGAGCGCATCCCGAGTTGATGCAGCGCTGTCTTGTCTTCGTCGAAACGATGGAGTACGGCCTCAAGGTCCAGGAAATTCTCATGGAGGCGCGCGGCCGGTTCCATACGTACTATGGCGACGACGAGCGGGAGAACCTGGTGCGCTTTGCTAAGGGTGAACTGGATTGCCTCGTGACCTGCCACCGGATCTCGGAAGGAATTGACGTCCGCTCGGTGAACAACGTGGTGCTCTTCTCCTCCGCCCGCGCCCGGCTTGAGACCATCCAGCGCCTGGGGCGCTGTTTGCGGATCGATCCGGAGAACCCAGACAAGCGTGCGACCGTCGTGGACTTCATCCGCGTGGACGACGAGTCCGACGATCCGGAGAGTGATCCCGGTGCCGACCGCGAGCGCCGGGACTGGCTGACCGACCTCGCCACGGCACACCCCGAGCAGTAACCGCCCCCACCTGTCACCTACTGGAGTTCACGTGTACACCGAGTTGAAGGATGCGGCGGAGGCCGTTCTGGGTCGGAGCGACCAACCAGAGGAGTTCAAGCGCCGTTTGCTTCGCCTCATCGAGAACGCCACGCACGACAACCTCTCCGACAGTGATCTCCGCGAGGTGATCCAGCGGGCGGAAGCCGATGAGATGGAGGACTGACATGGACGTTCGCATCCAGGGCTGGAGATACGAGAACATCCGTGGCGGTATGCGTGACGTGGAGATTGACTTCGGCCACGCGCCGCCGCGATGGGTTCTGATCCAGATGCCCAACGGCACGGGGAAGACGACTACGATGGCGCTGTTCCGGGCTGTGCTCGCGGGTGAGCCGCTGCCCGGGAGCGTCGTGCGCAACTTTCGGCCGGACGAGGAAACCGAGAACGGGCGGTTCGAACTCCGCCTCCTCATTGATGGGCGCCCAGTGCGCCTGGAACTCCGGCTGAACTACCAATCAGGCGAGGCCACGTACTGGACCACGCGGGCGGCGCTTACGGCGGGCGGCGTGGAGGAGGGCCGGATTCTGCCGGACGAACTCGGGCGACTCATTACGCCTGAGTTTACCCGCCTGTTCGTCTTTGACGGTGAGATGGCCAAGCAGATCCGAAACGTCGGCATGGACCGGGCCGCCTCCGCTGTTCGAATGCTTTACCGGCTCGACAAGCTGCAGGAGTTGGAGCGCCGGGTGGATCGGCTCGTAACCGAAGAGCAGGCGCGCGTTGCGGCCATCTCGAGCGCGCAGACGCCGCAGGGACTTCGGCAACTGGAGAGCCGGTTTCAGACCGCGCAGGACACGGTGGCCCGCCTCGAGGCGGAGGAGAAGCGGTTGCGCGGGCGCATCGCAGCAGCGGAGAAGGAGCAGGAGCGGCTGTCGGTTGCCCGGACCGACCGCCTTCGAGCCGATCAGGGGCTACGCGACCGGGTGCAGCAGATCACAGAGGCCCAGCAGACCGTTGAGCGAGAGATCGTGGAACTGGCCAAGAGAACCCTCTCGACACTGCGAAGCCCTGCTATGCTCCACCCGCGGGTCCTGGCGCGGCTTCGAAATCTGGGAGGGAAGATGGAGCGCCTGAAGCTCCCGAAGACAATGTCCGCGGAGTTCTTCGAGGAACTGGCGGAGCACACTGAGTGCGTCTGCGGCCGTCCGATCGGAGCGGAGGAGCGGCAGGCGATCCTGGACCGTGCGCACGAGTACCTGGCCGAGAATCAGATCTCGGTTATCAACGCGATGAAGCTCGCCGTACGCCACAGCGAGGCCGATCCCCGCGAGGTGACGGAGGAGGTGAACGGCTTGAGGAGTCGTCTGCGGACGCGCCATCAGCTCGCGCAGCAACTCGAGGAGCTCCAAGAACGGCAGATCGAGTCTGGCGACGACGAGCTTGCCCGTCTCCAGAGCCAGACCGAAGCGCTGGAGCGTCAACTCGAGAAGGACAACGATGCGCTGAAGCGGCTTACTGTGCGAGATCCTTCGCTGCAGCGGTCCCTGGGCGTCGACTGGAAGTCCAACCTGCCTCTGGCGCGCGCACAACGAAACGAGAGGCAGGAAGCGTGGCACACGGCTACGAACACGCGGCGGTTCCTGGTGCAGGCGCGCAGGACTGCGTCACTCATCCGCTCGATTGAGGAGAATGCCTTCGAGCGTCTGTGCGAGCGGGTCCGGAAGGCTACCAACGCGAAGATCGCGACCTTCCTGCCCAGTGAATCCATCCGCGTCTCGCGAATCCATGGAGCGTTGGAAATCGCGACCGAGCGGCTTGCCGCGAAGGCGGATCTGAGCGAGGGGCAAAGCCTCGCCGTGGCGTATGCGTTCCTTACCTCCCTCTTCGAAGACGCGCCCTATCGCCTCCCGTTCATCGTGGATAGCCCGGCAGTTTCACTCGACATCGCCGTCCGTCGGGAGGTGGGTGAGCTGATCCCTGACCTGTTCGAGCAGATGATCATGTTCGTCATCTCGAGCGAGCGATCCGGCTTCGCGGACGCGTTCTACGACCGTCCGGGCGTGCAGTATGTCACATTGTGGCGCGAGACAGAGGACCGCACCGCTGTGGAGTTCGGCTTGGACCGTTTCCGCACGTTCCAGGACCTGGAGCCAGAGCTACAAGAGAAGCATCAGCCGGCTCTCAGCGGAGGAGGTGTCGCTTGAGCTTCGTATTTCCGCGAAATGCCCGCGCCTATTTCCGGTCCGTCGCTGAAGCGCGTCCGGGTGCGCCGCGCTTCGACAGCATGTTCGACGAGTACTACCTCTGCCTGATGATCGGTCTGGATGCCCGCCGTGTCACTGGGGAGGAGGACATGGAGGACGACAAGTTTTATGATTCCTATCCCAAGGAGTTCCAGGGACAGGCCGACATCATCGCCGGCCTGCTGATCGATGCCGAGCTCGACCGGCAGGGCATCAGCGCCGACGACCGGGCGAGCATCGAGCGTGAGATGGTGCGACTCCTGGACCACCGCTCGCCGGTAAACCTGAGCGCGGACGGCATCAGGTTGCTCAACCAGTATGCGGCGGCCGGCTTCAAGATGATCCGTGACAGGGTCATCGCGCCTCACAGTTTGGAGGATTTCCTCATCGCCTACCACGATCTGTGGGTGACTGAGTCGGTCGAGGTATAAAGGTAAACGCTCGGAGCTATTGGTGTTCGAGTGACTCATGGCGTGCATCCAGACTGCATCCGAAACTCTCAAAGCGGGGATACAGACTTGTACATGGATCAGCTTGAGGTCGAGTCCCTGCCGGTTGGGCAGATATTCCTCGATCCAAACAACCCGCGCTTCTGGACGGAACAGAACGTCAAAGAAGTACCCGATCGACGGGTTCCGGATGATCGCGTCCAGAGTGACACGCGTGCGCGCATAGACAAGCATGGGATTGAGGATCTCTACAACAGCATCCTCCGGAACGGTTTTCTATTGCTCGACCGGATCGTGGTCCGACCGATCGAGGGTCACCCGGACAGATACGTACTGGTGGAGGGCAATCGGCGCTTCCGAGCGCTGACAAAGCTTCGCGACGATATTCAGAACGGGACCGTAGCAGAGGAGGGAGTTGATGAGGATTACCTTGAGAGGCTGCTGACAAGCACCAATAGCCTTGAAGTGCTCGTGTTCCGGGGCGCCGGAACCCACGATATCTCATGGATGCTGCAGGGCATCCGTCACATCAGCGGTATCCGTCCTTGGGAGCCAGCTCAGCGAGCTCGGCTGGTGGCGGAGCAAGTTGACCAAGAAGGCCACGGCTTCCGATCCGTCGGGCAGCAGTTCGGCCTGTCGCCACAAGCGGTCGGCAGGCTCTACCGGACCTACAAGGCGCTACAGCAAATGCGGGCGGATGACGAGTTCAGTGCGAAAGCGCGGAACGACTACTTCTCGCTTTTCGAAGAGGCATACAGGAACAGCACACTCCGCGAGTGGCTTGGATGGAATGAGGAGGAGCGCCGCTTCATGAACACTGACCGGCTAAAGCGCTTCTATGCTTGGATCTCCCCAGATGATGAGCACCCGGACAAACGTCGTCGCCTCCACGACCCGAAGCAGATAAAGGAACTTGCATACCTAATCGAGAACGAACACAGCACATTGCTTGGCGAGTTCGAACGACACGACCTCTCGATCGGCGAAGCTTATGGACGCGCGTCCACGGGTTCAAAGCCAAAGGATTGGCGCAAATCCTTGGAGGCGGCGCGTGCTATCGTGGCGGATCTTCCACAGTCCGCATTCTTCGACGAAACCGCGGATTTCATCGCCGAACTCGATCAACTTCTTGAGGCCATTCGCCAGCGGCGAGATGCGGCCGAGCGACTACTGAATGCCTAACGCGCGTTTCGGGGACCTCGGCGATGCGGACAAGGCGGTGCAACGATTCGTCCTTGAGTCGCTGGAGGTTACGGTACTTCGCCCCGATTCTCCTCCCACGATCAACATCGACGTCGAGTTCTCGCGATTCCTCGTCACCCACGGGGTTGAGGAACTCGTAGCGACGGAGGTCGCCGAGGAACAGCGATCATTGGTACGTCGCAAAGTGCAGGAATACATCGGGCGGTGGAGCGGACAGGGCGTTTTGACGCCGCTGAACTTCATCGTCGAGAGCGACGAGGTGGTGGTAAGCTGGAGCCATGAGCGATTCGCTGAACTCACAGGCGGGGATGCTCCTGGGCGGGAGTTCGTAGCTGTATACGAATGGCTCGGTGCGCAAACCAACCGCGACTTCCTGCTCCCTTGCCTTTGTTTTCTTAAGCTCCTCGGATGTGATCCGATTTTCGTTACGGACAGCCCACGCGACGAAGGAGTGGATTGCATCGGCATCATTGATAATGGGGGCCTGAGATCGACTGCAATTTTCATCCAAGCGCGCTCGAAAAACGAACTGATTTCCGGTGACGCACTGCTCCAGGAGTATGCGAAGTACTCGGCGCTGCCACGCACGGAGAAATACATGAAGTACCTCACCGCTCTCGGCGTTCCGAAACGGCAGGACGGGACCGGCTTTCTCTATGCAGTGCTCACCAATGCTGATTTCAAGTTTGCAGCGCAAAACAATGCCACGCGTCTGGGGGTGCTGCTAAGATCGCGCCGGCAACTTGCCCAGTTACTATCTCTCCATACCGGCCGAACGACGCTGGAACATTTGAAGGCACAACTGAAGCTCCCGAACGCCGGCGATCTGACCACGAACTTTGCACCACGTCTCGTGCTCTGATCAACCTATGCCAGCTCGGAGAGGCCCTGCTCCCGCACCAGTTCCGGAGCCCACCGCGTCGCGGAGGCGCGCGGCGGCTGCGGCCAGCGCTTCGGCCGCCCGTTCAATTTCCTCGTCGGTCGTGAATCGCCCGGGCGCGAGCCGGAAGGCCTGCCGAGCGCGCCAGCCCTCCCCGAACATCGCCAGAAGCACGTGTGACGTACGGACCTCTCGGGTGGAGCACGCGCTGGACGCCGAGAAGCTCACCACGTCGCGTAGCGCCCGCATGAGCGCCAGTGGTTCGACGCCTTCTATCGAGAAGGATAGTGTGTGAGGCAGCCGAGCCTCGCTCGGACCGTTGCGCCAGACGCCCTCCAGCGAACCGGAAAGCCGGGAGGCGAGACGCTCCGTCATTTCCTGGAGACGCGCGGCATCGCGCTCACGCCGGCCACGCGCAACCTCAAGCGCAGCACCCATTCCGACGACTAGCGGAGTGCTCACGGTGCCCGAACGGAGGCCGCGCTCCTGCCCACCCCCGTGGACCAAGGCAACCAGGCGCGGCCTGGGCCGGCGGCTGCGTACGTAGAGCGCGCCGACGCCCTTCGGCCCATACGCCTTATGGGCGGAAATGCTAGCCAGGTGGAGCCCCACTTCGCCGACGTTCACGGAGACGTATGCCGCCGCCTGCGCGAGGTCGCTGTGGAATAAAACGCCAAACCTCTCACAGACGGCGCCGATTTCCCGGAGCGGCTGGAGAGCGCCGACCTCGTTGTTGGCGGCCATGACGGAAACAAGCCGGGTCCGATCCGTGATTGCGGCCGCCACCTCGTCCGGATCGACCCTGCCCTCGCTGTCCACTCCAACGTAAGTGACTGAATGCCCTTCACGCTCGATGGCCCGGAACGCCTCGAGCACCGAGGGGTGCTCGACAGCAGTCGTGACGAAGTGCCCAGGCTCGCCAAGCGCTCGGGCGAGTCCGACAATGGCGAGGTTGTTCGCCTCAGTGCAGCTCCCGGTGAATACGACCTCCTCGGCCCGAGCCCCGATCGCACGTGCCACCGCCGCGCGCGCATGCTCCACGGCCCCGGCCGCCTCATGGCCGTAGGCATGATCGACGCTGGACGGGTTGCCAAACGCCTCTGTGAAGTACGGCAGCATGGCCTCGAGCACGCCCGGGTCGACAGGTGTCGTGGCGTTGTGATCGAGGTAGATGGGTCGGAACTGGTTTGTGCCGTCCATTTTCAAGCGCTCCGGGCGAGGCGTGCGATCTCCAGCGGACCTTTCGCGCGGACGAGCAACGTCCCGAGCCCCCGGTGGATGTGGGCCCGGAGCCGAGCGATCAGCTCCGCGTCCGGAAGCGGCGCCTCCTCAGCCTCTTCCTCGACGAAACGCAAGAGCGCGAAAAAGGCGTCCTCGTTCGCACCGGTCAGGGTGTAGGCGTTGAACTCCATCCCTTCCTCGTCGGGAGCCGTAACACCATTCAGCGGGCCCTCGTCGAGCGACTGCATGAGGGCAATCCGACAGAGCAGATTGGGCGGAAGCAGCGTCCGCTGCCGGACAGTCCGGATCCGGCTGGTCGCCTCGGCCGAGATCCTAAGCTTGCTGTAGCGCAACTTCCGCCTCCCGGCTGTGAGGAACTTCCCAGAAGTATCCTGCGTGCACCTCGGTCCGGCCTTTCTCCGGGTCGTATTCCAGGTGATACGCATGGGAAACGGCCGGTGCGACGCGGGCGAGCAGACCCGCATCCACCTCCGTGTCCGTAGAAAGCATAACGACTTGGTGACTGACCTCGGGAAAGTACCTCTCGACGAGATTCAGCCGGTGGTCCGAGTCTAAACGAGCGAGCGGCGTGTCGATGATCATCGGGAGCGCACGTCCGCTGGTGCGCGCTAGCGCCCAAAGCATCGCGATCGCGTAGACCTGTTTCTCGCCAGCGGACAGCGCGTCCTTGGCGATCTCTCGCCCGTCCCGGTCGATGAGAGTGACTGAGAAGGTTTCGGGATCGACCCGCACGTCCGCGATGACGTCTCCCTTGCGGGCGATGCGGTTGAAGCACGCGGCGAATTCGCCGCGCAGCTGCTCGATCTTGAGGTCGAGCAGGCGCCGCTCATAGTCGGCAAGCACGCGCGAGGCGCGCACAGCAAGCTCACTTCGATGCTCGGCGGACGCCCGGCTCGATTGTTCCTCCAGGATACGGGTGCGCTCACGGTCCAGCTGCGTTATGCGCAGCCGCAGGCGGCGCACCTCCTCCTCGCGCATGCGCAGCGTTGCCTCCGTCGCACCTACGCGCTGTTCGGCCAGGCGAAGCTCGTCCAGCAGGACATTACCGGAGGCGTTGTCGGCGCGGGCCAGCAGGGAGGTGAGTTCCCGCTCGCGTCCCACAAGTTCAGCGAGCGCGCCGGCGATCTCCGCGGCCTGCGGCCGTGCCACCTCCTCGGCCTGCTCGAACAGACCCAGGAGAACGGCGCGGTCCGATGGATTCGGCGGGACACCGGGCGGGAGGGAGTCGCCCTGCTCCGACGAAGCCCACTGGCCGAGAAACGCCTTGAGGTCGCTCCAGTGCCCCTCATCCCAGGCTCCACTCCGCAGAGGGAACTGCCCTTCGCGCCAGCACTCAGCCGCGATGCACAGGTCCCGCGCCACCTGCTCGCGGGCCTCGCGCGCAAGGACCGACGCGGCGGAGCGAGCGGCACGCCGGAAACGGTCAATCAGGCGTGGCGCAACGGTAAAGGGAAGCAGCCCGTTAGCCAGTTCGCGGAGTTCCGCCTGGTATCGCGTGATGCTCCGCGCCACCTCTGCTCGCCTCTCTTCCAGCGCGGTGCGCTGCACGGCGAGTTCTCCCCCCTCGGCCGCGAACCGGCGGCGCGCAGCCTCAGCGGCGCGAGACTGCCCCTCACGTGCCGTGTGGAGTTCGGCGAGACCTTCGGTGAGCTCCGTGGCCTGCTCCTCCAGCACGGTAAGGTCGCGGACGATCGACTCGAGCCTGGCCGCGAGCTCGGCCTCCTCGCCGCGTTGCTGGCGCGCGATGAACAGGCCGAGGTCAGTCCGGAGCCGTGAGACGAGATCAATGCCGAGCAGCCCACGGATGGCGGTGGCAAGGTGCTCTTCCTCGTGGTCGCCGTCGGCGATCTCCTGGATGCGCTCTCCGTCGAAGAAGAACAGCTGCGATACCCCAGGCGGAATTAGCTCCTGAAGGAAGTGATGCCACTCCTCGCGCGGGACATCCGCCACCAACGATCCGTCCTTCTCCACCACCAGGGACTCCACGACGGACCGACCGCGCGCGCTCCACGCGCGGCGCACCCGGTAGTGGTGAATTACCCCGTCCTCAGCGTAATCGAAATCCAGACCCACCGCGGCCTGCGACGGAACGACGGCGTCTCCGCCGGGACGGTGGATCCGCCCCCGCAGGTATTCCTCGTACTGACCGGTTGCGACGCGGCTGCCCAGCGCGCGGCGGCCGTACAGGGCGAGCCGGATCGCTTCGAGCAATGTCGTCTTGCCGACGCCGTTCTTCCCTCCAACGAGCACGATTGGACGCTGCCGGCCGCGCCGGGTGCGGGGAGCGAGGTCCAGTTCCAAGCGGCCGCTGTACAGCCCAAAATTTTCAAGGAGGATGCTTTGGAGGATCATGCGTCCCCTCCCAGTGCCAGCTCAGCATCCTCGTTGACGTCAGCAGCGTCGACGCCGCGCTCCGCGAGGAGGTCCTCTAAGCTGCGCCACTCCTGCCGCAGCACCTCCTCAATGCGCGTGTGGACCGCGTGGCGCCGCTTGAGCCCGTGCGCCGAGCGCTCCACATCAAGCAGGCGCACAAGCAGGGCGGTCGGGACATCGTGCGCCTCACACAGCTCCGAAAGTAGACGCCAGTCCCGACCGTTGAACGTGACGTGGTCCTCGATCACCCAGTCCAACTCGCGACCGAGCGCGTCGCGCACGATGGCCGGGACCGAATCCTCCCAGTCGCCGCGTTCGCTCCGCCAGATGCGTCGGATCTCATGGAGCTCGGCATCATGGATCAGGAGCGGCGCTTCGCCCGGCGGAGCCTCTCTCTGCACGCGGACCTGCGTCTCCAGGAGGCGGCGAAGCAGCGTGCGGCAGAACTCAAGCGTGTACGGCCCCGGTACGGGCGTGTTCGTGCCGCGGATGAAGTCCACTTGGCCACTCTTGCGCCGGAAGTCCCGGTACAGGCGCTTCTTCGTGGGATCCTGCGTTTCGGCCAGCAGGTCGCGGAACTCCAACAGCGGCTCGAGCCATTCTTCGCCGGAGTCGATCATCGCCTCCATCGCGCGGTCCTTCTGCACGACCGTGCAGACCCAGCAGCCGAAACGGGAGTTTCCGCAGCTCGGCGTGGTGTCGTCGACAACGAGGGGGCACTCGCCGGCCTGCGCGTTCCGGTAGATGGCGATCAGCTCCC
>NZ_DASURI010000230.1:0-2451 GCF_036280135.1 Longimicrobium sp. | reverse complement strand
GAGGGCCGCGAGGAACGAGCGGGGTGAGGGCCCCGAGCGGGGTGCGGACCCGAGCGGAATCCCAACCATCTGGCCGTGATCTTGCCGGCTTCCCGCCTTCCCAGGACGGCCGTTGGCACCACTCCCCGCAACCCGGCCCGTGAACCCGACCTCCGAGGTACCGACGCGCGAGCACGAGGCGCTGTTCGGCCGCGCCCGTGACGGCGTGGCCGTGCTGGATGGCGCCTGGCGCATTCGGTACGCCAACGCATCCCTCCTGGAGATCCTGGACCTGCTGGGCGGGCGCGGCGCCGTATCCACCTTCTGGGACGCGCTCCCGGAGTGGGAGCACACGCCCGAGGCCGACGTGCTGCGCGAGGCCATGCGGACGCGGACCGCCGCCACCCTGCGCGTGGAGCGCGAGCGCGGCGGCGGCTACGTGTGGGAGCTCACGGCCGAGCCCGTGGACGGCGGCGACCTGCGCGTGCGCCTGCGCAACGCCACCGCGCGGGCCGAGATGGAGGCGCTGGAGCGGCGCGTGACGGAGGCGCACGCGTCCCTGGCGGACCGCGAGCGGCGCCTGGAGGAGCTGGTGGCCGACGCGCCCGTGGCGCTGGCCCTGCTGGACGCGCGAACGCTGGTGGTGCTGGAGACCAACGCCGCGTACGCCCGCCTGCTGGATGCCCCGTGGAACCGCCCGGGCGCCATTCTGGGCCGTCCCATCTCGGAGTTCCTTCCCCGGTTCGAGGAGTCCGGCGTGGGCGCCCTGCTGGAGCGCGTGCGCCACACGGGCGAGCCGTTCGAGACGGACGAGTTCGAGTTCGCGGGTTTTGACCGCGGCACGGCCTGGTTTCGCCTGTCCATCCGGCCGGTGGGCCAGGGGGAGGACGGCCGGCCGCGCATGCTGCTCATCCTGGCGGTGGAGGTCACGGGGCTGGTGCGTGCCCGGCGCGAGGTCGAGGCGGAGCGCCGCGCCCTGTTCGACGTGCTGGACACGCTCCCCGTGGGCGTGATCGTGGCCGAGGCGCCCAGCGGCCGCACGGTCTATCTCAACCCTACCGCCGTCACCCTGGGCGGCCGCAGCGCCGAGGCCCTGAGCGCCCCGCGCCTGGGCGAGTATTCCAGCCGGTGGCAGGCCCTGCGCCCCGACGGCACCCTGCTCCCCGAGGACGAGATCCCCCTCGCGCGGGCCCTGCGCGGCGAGACCGTGCGCGACGAGCAGGTGGTGCTGTGGATGCCGGACGGCCGCGAGCGCCACGTGCTCGTCTCCGGCGTGCCCCTGCGCGGCGCCGGCGGCCAGGTGGAGCGGGGGATGGTGGCCTTCTACGACGTCACCAGCCAGCTCTCGCTGGAGCGCGCCTTGGTGCAGCGGACGACGGAGGCCGAGCACGCCGCCGCCAACGCCGCCCTGCGCGCGGAAGAAAGCCGGGCCCTGCGCGAGATGAGTCGCGCGCTGGTCTCCTCGCTGGATCCCGACGACGTGCTGCGGCTCGCCGGGCAGAACGCCATGGAGCTGCTGGGCGCCCGCGGCAGCTTCGTCGTCACGCCGCTTCCGGGGACGGAGGAGATGCGCATCGCCCCCGCGCTGGGCGTGATGGAGCAGATCGACGGGATGCGCGCCCCGATGGCCGGCAGCGCCGTGGAGATGGTGCTGCGCGACGGCACCCAGCGCTTCAACGACGCGGGCGCGTTCCCCCCGTCCAGCCCCATGCTTCCTCTGGTGCACCGGCTGGGGATCGGCAGCGTGCTGCTGGTGCCCATGCGCGCGTACGGCGAGGCCGTCGGTGTGCTGGCCGTGGTGGACCGCCGCGGCGGATTCGGGGAGGAGGACGCGCGGCTGCTGGAGGCGTTCGCCGACTCCGCCGCGCTGGCCGTGCACAACGCGCGGCTGTACGCCGGCGAGCACCGCCGCGCCGAGGTGAACCGCGCCCTGCTGCGTGCGGCGGAGACGCTCACCGGCACGCTGGACCCGGCGCAGGTGATGGAGCGCATCGTGGCCCTGGCCAGCGAGATGGTGGGCGCGGACGGCGCGGGCCTCACCCTGCTGACGGGCGAGCACGGCGAGGAGCTGCGCCTGGCCGTGGCCAGCGGGCTGATGGAGCCCCTGCGGGGGATGGGCGGCCGCGCGGACGGCAGCCTCACGGACGAGGCGTTCCGGCGCGGCGGCCCCACCGTGTTCTCGGCGGACGACGAGGCCGCGCACCCGGCGGCCGCGTGGCTGCGGCGCGTGGGGGTGGAGCACTACGCCGTCATCCCCCTGCGCGCCGGCGACGAGCGGCTGGGAATGCTGGGGCTGGTGCGCGGCCCCGCGCGCCCGCCGTTCACCCCCGAGGAGCTGGAGATCCTGTCCCTGCTGGGCGACCAGGCGGCCCTGGCCGTGCGCAACGCCCGGCTGTACGAGGGCGCGCAGGCCGCCAGCCACGCCAAGAGCGGCTTTCTCGCCACCATGAGCCACGAGCTGCGCACGCCGCT
>NZ_DASURI010000229.1:0-8094 GCF_036280135.1 Longimicrobium sp. | reverse complement strand
ACCTTCTTTGAGGCGGAGGTGCGGGAGGTGTTCCGGACGCTCGCCAGCAACCTGGCGGCGTGGGTGCAAGCGTGGCCTGCGGGCGATCTCACCCCCGACAAGGACCTCGACGGACGCCTGTCCGAGTTCGCACGGTTCGCGGCGGTGCTGGTTCTCGCCGCGTCCGCCGCCGACGTCCCCGATGACTTCCGGAACCTTGTGCGCCAGCTCACGCCCCTGCGCCAGGGCGAGGCATGGGCTCAGCGGCTCGCGGAGACGTTCGCCGCGCTTCAGGACGTCTCGGACTCCGAGATCACCGCCGAAACCGCGCAGCAGGCGCTGGAGCACCTGCTGCACGAGATCCAGGCTCCAGACCGCGAGAGCATCAGCGGAAAGCTGATCGAAGACCTGGCAGCGCTGTACACGGGCGCGGGCCAGCATTCCCCCGCGTGGCTCGACGTGCTGCAGGAGCGCTTCGCTCCGCCACCGGACCGCACCGCAGGTGACGAGCGCCCGGAGGGCAGGACGGACTAGCGGCGTGCCACCGACAGGGGTGACGGCACTGGGGAAACATGCCGGGCGGTTGCACCGGTGCTCTGGGTGCTGCCGGGCTCCGGCCCGCTCATCTTCGCAGGATTGCGCGCGCGACCCCGAGAAGAAACGGAGAAACGGTTTCAGCTGGATTGGAAAAGATCCAACAGACATGGAGGATGCCCGGCATGGCTGAGGCAAGGCGAGAACTCCCCTTCCCAGACGTAGACATCTCCGCGGTTCGGAGATATGCCAATGCGCGTGCGAACGCCTCGTCGGTGCGCGAAGTTGCCCGCGCGGTCGGGATGCGGCATACCTCGCTGGAAAAGTTCCTGAACGGCTCCGAGCCTTACGCGAAGAACCGCGCGCTCCTTTGCGAGTGGTACCTCCGGGAGCACCGAATCCACCCGGTTCCCGAAGCGACGCATGATGACGTGCCGGTGCCCGTTGAGGACCCCGAGACGCACATTGACGCGCTACTGACCGAGTTGCGCGGCGAAGCACGCGTCGAAGCGCGGCTGCGGATTACGACCGCGCTCTCGCAGGCCTACCGCAGGATGGGGATTCGCGAGCCCGACTGGCTGTACGCCCGTGCGTAAGCGCTTCAACCGGGGCGTGTACAACGCAGACGCGAGGAGCTGCTCGCGCCCGGCCGCGCCGAGGAAGCCGTGGAGGGACGAAGGCCGCGCGCGCAGTGTTTCGGTTGCCGCGACCGCGCGCGTTCACCGCGCACAACTGGTCGGCGGGTAAGACCGGCGAGTCCCTCGTTCAGGTCCGAATCCGCAGGGAGAGCGAGCGTTACCGAACCCGGCCGGGTTATTTGTTGGCCAGCTACAGCGACCAGGCTCCCGCAGAGCGCGCCACCGGCCGCTCGCGCCCTGTCTCCGCCTGGCGGACGAAGTAAGCGACACCCGCCTGGTGCCCGCGATCAAGAACGCTGCGCTGCTCGGGCGACAACGAGAGCATCGCACGCCCAATCGCCCGATCGTCGAGTACAAGACCGAGCCGCTCGCGTACAGCCGCCATCTCCGTGGCGCGCATCCGCAGCGCGGCGGCCTTGCGGTCAAGCGCATCGGCAACGTGGGCAACGGCACTATCCGGTGCGAGACCGAGCCGTCTGCACGCATCGATTGTAGTGGCCTGAAGCGTGGATTGCGACCGGAGCACGTGCTGCATTGCTGCGGCTCCCGCTGGTGCCAGGCGACGGGCGTCTGTGAACGGATCCGGATTCCAGAGTACATCCGGGGACCGGCTCCTGACGGCCTCGACCACCCGTGCAAGGACGGGGGGCCGGCGCGCGGGCTTCAGGGCTACCGCGACACCGCCAACCATGGTTGCTGCGGGATCAGCCCGAAGCGACTCGCAGACCCTGTCCTGCTCCGCGCGTGGAAGTCGTTCGACCGCCGCAATGAACGCCTCTGGATCAGCGACGACCTGGGCGAGGGCGGCACGCGCCGCGTTTCGTGCTTCATACAGCCCTTGCTGCCCGGCGCGCAGCGCCTGGCTCAACCGGGAGAGGTCTTCTGCTCGAGACTTAGCATTCCTCGTCAGCTGCGAAAGGCGCTGCGATCTCCGCCGCTTCCACACCTCGCGAGCAACGGCAGCCACTTCCGGGTCCGGTAGCATCGGATGCCTGGCGAGGGACTCCGCTTGGCCGAGCCGGTAGACCGCCCGGAACAGGCGGGTGGGCGCGACATCCTCGAACCGCAGGTTGGAGTCGCAGCATACCTCGTGCAGAGCCTGGTTCGGCCCCACGACCACGGCACGTGCGCGCCACCGCGCCTCGGCAGCGGCAGCATCAGTAGTGATTTCTTGGAATGCTTCCCGGAGCGAAGACTCGGCGTGTGCCAGCGTACCAGCCGGATCGGCGACGGCCGAGTAAAGACGCGCCCATCGCCAGACGGTCTGGTAGGGGTTGGAGTATTGCGTCGCTGGAAAGCGCTGGGCGAACCCGGCCGCTGCCGCCTCCGGCCCGGACGCCGCCACGATCCCTTTCAGCCACGGCAGCACCTCCGGCCCCGCTCCGCTGCTGGCGATGAGCCGGGAGAGGCGTCGTTCGCTGAGCACCAGCCGCTCCTCCATCACTGAACCGTACCGTTGCACGCGCAGGTATCCGTCGCGCGGACCGCGAATTTCGTATGCCTGCTCCGCGAGGTGAATCAGCGTGTTCACGTAATAGTCCGGCGAACGCTCGCCGGGGTAGTAGAAGCGGCACCCCCGGCGGATGGCACCGAAGCCGGGTGGATTGTACTCGAGGGCGCGGAGCGCGGGAACGATACCCTGCGAATCGACCGCGGCCCAGAACCTGGCCATTGCTGCCCGGGGCCGCACGAAGACCCGTGCAGCCTCCGTCTCAAGTGCATCCTGCAACCGTGCCTTCGGGTGGGCGCCCATGCCACCGCCTCGTGGATCGCGCGGGTGTTGCCGATCTGCCGTAGCAGTGGTACCCCGCGGTGGGTTTCGTGGTTTGGAAGCCCAGCCGGTCCAGCACGCATTGGCCGCAGACCTGCACGGCAGACGCCTTCCTCATTATTCGGACATCGTCCTCCGTGTCCTGCACCGTGAGCCGCACAGCGACGTAAACGGGCCGGGGAAAGCACTCGTCTCTCCCCGGCCCAATTTCTGGCCCCTCTCTCTGCTGACCTGCGGTAGCGCGTCAGCGAATCGTCCCGCCACGCACTGTCTCGGAGCGCGGCTGGTCGAAGAGATCCGCCGCGGGCACACGCCGAGAGCCCTCCCAGTGGAAGATCGTCCACTCCAGTACTGGATACTCCGCCTTGGAGCCGATCGGCCGGAGTCCGGCCAGCGCGTCCAACGAGCAGCGGAGATAGTCCGCGACTTCCGCGCGCGGCGCATGATGCAGCTTCAGAACCCCCTGGATCTTCGGCTCGCCGCGGTCGATGTCCGTGCGGGTCGGCACCGGATAGGCAACGACCCTGCCATACCCGAGGGCCGCCCGCGTCGCGTGCAGGCTGCCACCCTGTACGTCGGTCTGGATCAGGATGATGGCCTTGCTGAGTCCCGCCTGGATGCGGTCCCGTTTCACGTAGTTCGGACCGTATGGCGCGGTGCCGTACGGATACTCGGTAACCCATGCCCCGCCCGACGCGAGTATCCGCTCCGCGAGCTTCGTGTGCCGCTTCGGCGTGATCGTATCGAGCCCGTGCGCCAGAACGGCCACCGTGTGGCCCTTGGCCTCCAGTGCCGCTTCGTGCGCGATCCCGTCGATGCCCAGGGCGAGGCCGCTCACGATGCTCCATCCCTTTTCCGCGAAATAGCTCGTCACGCGCCGGGCGATGATCTGCCCATGCTCCGTCGGCTCACGGGTTCCGATCACGCCTACAGGGCGCTCGCGAGTGGGCTCGAGATCCCCCTTCACGTAAAGGAACACGGGCCGGTCGTGCGTCTCGGCCAGCAGGCGCGGATACCCGGCGTCCGCGGGGGAGAGGACCATCGCGCCGTCGGCTTGCGCGGTACGCAGGTTCTTCGCCGCCCGCTCTTCCGCAGCATCGAGTGCACCTGGCTGTGCAAGGGCCTTCGCGACTGCGGGATTGGCCCGTCCGATCTCCTCCAGATCCTTGTCCGCGATCTGCGGGATCCGCAGCACCGATGACAACGCCATCGGACCGACGCCCGGAAGGCCGCTCAGGACCATCAGCTTCTCTGTAATGCGACTCGCTGCTGCCATCTGCTGGTTCTGTTGTTCTGCCTGGTTAGATGCTCTCGGTGTAGCGGCACTTCGGCTCAGACCAGTACCCCTCGCACCCGCGGAAGCGCCCACCGTTCCGCTTGGGGATGACGACGAGGTTGCGTCCACAGGCCGGGCATGGCCGGGTCGTCGGATCGACCCTGAACATGGCGCCCCCGATCGTCTTCGTCAGCGCGAGCCCCACAACGTGAGCCGCCCCGCCCGCGAGGAGCAGCCGGCGCGCGGTCCGCATGGTCCCGCCGACGGTCAGCACGTCATCGAGCACCAGCACGCGCCGTCCGGGGACGGGCTTCACGAGGTGCAGCGACCGCTCCACCTCTTCCAGCCGCTCGGCGCGCTTCATGTGCTTGATCCGCTGGGCATCCGGCGCGAACGCGAGCAGATCCGGGACAAAGTCGACCGCCGGGTAGTACGGCCGCATCAAGGGTCCAAGCGCCGCCAGCAGGCGCTCCATCCGCGGCTCGGCGCCCGCCTTCGAGGGGATCACCGTGACCGTGTTGATGTCGGCTTCCTTCCCGATGGCCTCGACCGCCTCGGCGACGGCATACACGAACCGCTGCTGTACGAACTGTCCCGGCTCGTCCTTGCGCTCGAGCCAGCGGGAGAGGTCATGCTGCGCGTGCAGGTGGAGCGTCGAGCCCGCGTTCGAAAAATAGCGCCCGAGCACGTTGATGACGAACGGCGGCCCCTTCCCCGCGAACTCCGTCAGCTGGCGGCGAGTTCCAGCGGGAGGGTCACGCTTCGCCAGCCGGGCCTCCAGAAGCGGGAGAAAGGCGTCGGGATCGCGGACGTAGGCGAGGATGTCCTCGACGCGGTCCAGCACCGCGTCCGGAATGATCTGCTTCGAGAAGTAGCCCTGCTGTACCCCGGCACCCCAGGTACAGAGCACCGGCCGCATGCCCGCATGGTAGGCGGCCTCCATGTCATCCTTCGTGTCACCGAGGTACGCCACCCCCCTCCGGTCCGCGATCCCCATGCGCTCGGCGGCGAGCAACAGCCCGGCCGGGTGCGGCTTCTGCAGAATCACATCGTCGTACGACACCACCGTCGCCCAGCGGACGTTCGGGAAGATCTGCCGCAGGACGTCTTCCGTGTACCAGCTCCGCGCCCGGCTCACGATCGCGACCGGCAGTACCCGGCTCAGCTCCGCGAGGACGGCATCCAGCTGCGGGTACGCGCACAGCCGCGGAAGATGTGGCTGGAGCTGCTCGCGCGTGCCGTTCAGCCGGACCTGGTTGAGATGGTCGGTCGCGCAGAGGGTGTTGTCGAGATCGAAGATGACGGCCTTGAGGCGTGGGTCGGGGGCGAACGGGTCGGGCATCGCAGCGAGCGGCGTCGGCGTGGTCCGAAGGGCAGAAACATGCGGATTCCGCAATACAACAACGCCGGCAGACGGTTCCCTCCCGGGCCGCCCCCGCCGCGTGGGTACGAATGCCGCCCTTCGAACCCCGCGTCGCCGCACCCGCGCCGGCTCCTCCGCCGGATCATTCAGGTTTCTGCACAGCCCGCGTCAGCGCCTTCTCTCCGAGGGCACGTAGCGGACGCGCAAGCCCGAAGGAAGGAGCACCCCCGCATCCTCCGGGAGCCCTGGGTGCAACTCGTCGAGCACTTCGTCCGCGTCGTCCAGGGCGGCTGCGGCCTCGTCAGGATCCGGGGAGCGCAGGGCGCGGATCAGCGACATGGTCGCCTGCGTGATCTCCACCTCCAGCACACCCAGGCCGGACCTGAGGATGCGCAGGCCCCCGGCGCCTGCCGCATCACCCTCCAGCGTGGCGCCGGTTTCTTCCACGAGTTCCGCATCCGCCCTGCGGCCGATGGTGAGCACCTCGTCCAGGCGGCGGCCGGCGTCGTCCGGGGCAGCCGCGCCAGCGCCGCGCATCGCCACGCCGAGCGCGATGGCACGTGCATTCATCCAGAGACCCAGGTTCAGGCACACGCCGAACATGTGCCCGGCAGCCACCTCGACCGCAAGCTGCGGAGGGGGTTCCGCTGTGGGCGCGTCCGCGTTCCAGCCGCGAAGCTGCAGGCAGCGGGTCTGCGGCCGCTTCGCGTTTGGATTGACCCGCGTGGCAGCGACGATGTGCCGCGGCACGTTCAGCGGCTGTCCATGGAGCGTGACGGCGATGTTCCTGACCTGCCGGTACCAGGCCGCGGGGCAGGCGTTCTTCAGCGCGCTGTCGAGCGCTTCACCTGTCCCCTTCGCTTCCGCGGCGGCCCAGGTCCGCACCCCCGTCACCCGCCGCGGGCGGATGGCCACGTAGTCCGGCCGAAGATTGGTGCCCTGATTGGGTCCGGTCACGACCACCGCCCCCGGTGGGAACCGCGGATGCCAATGCGCGGTGTCGACTTCGCCTCCACCCGGATAGAACGCGCTCACCGGCGCAATCCACCTGTAGCCCTCCTGCGCCAGCAGGTGACGGGCACCCGCAACGCCGAGCATCCACGAGATGACGCCCTTCCACTGCCGCTCCGTCCGGCCCAGGACCGCGTCGAGGGACCAGTACGGAGTCCCGCCCACCGCGACCGGCTGGATGAGGCTCGCGGGCCAGCCCATGAACGTCGAGCCCGGGGGCGGCACGATGGAGGGAAGCCAGTCCTCGGCGAGGTACCCGCTGATGAAGTTGATGGGAAGCGAAAGGGGGGCCGGGCTGGTCTGCCCTACCGCCCAGTAGTGTACGTGCATCTGAAAGTCGTCCGGGAGAAGCCTCGGCACCGGCTGCTTGACGCATCGGCCCCACGCACCAAGTTATTCGGCGCCCACTCGCGTCGTCCTCCGCCGCGGTTCCACGTTGCCTGACCTGAAGCCTCACCAGCAGGACCTTCTCGACATGATCCGGCGGGCGGGAAAGATTCCCACCAGCCGCGTCGACGGGCGTGTCCTGCGCGCGCTCCAGCGCCTCGAACTGGTTTCGGTGTCGGACGGGTTCGTTTTCCCATCCGCGCCCGTCGCCGGTGCCGCAACGGGCGCACCATCGCAACTGAACGACCGGCAGGCGGCGATGCTCCGCATGGTCGTGCGGAGCGAGAGCGCCGTCCCGGCGGAGGGACTCGACGGCCGCACGGTCAATGCGCTCGTGTCGCGCGGACTGCTCACGCTGCGGCAAGACCGCGTCACCGCCACGGAAGCTGGCCGCGCTGCGCTCGTCAAGCCGCCCCAGGTGCGGCGGCGCCGCGGCGCGGGCTCCCGGTCGGCAAGGGCCGCATCGATCCTGCGCAGCGCCGACCAGCTCGAAGCCGCCCTTCCCGCCGGCGCCGAGGTCCTGGTCGGCACCATCATGGCCGCGGCGCAGGACCTGGTGGACGGGTTCAGGTTGCTCGCCCGCCGCCTGGAACGGGATCCCCAGCAGGGCACCTGAGCCTCTTCATGGACCTACCAGCCACTACAAGGCCGTCAGCGCCGAATTCCTCGCCCTGGAACGCCGCGTCCGCAACCTGATCGGCGGGGCACACTACCTCACGGACGGGGAGTGGAAAGAGTCCGTGCTGCGGGCGTTCATCGCCAGGCACGTGCCCGCGCACGTGCACGTCGGCCGGGGCTTCGTCGTCACCGGCGGCCTATGCTCCACCCAGATTGACGTGCTGCTCTACGACTCGCGCTTTCCGCTCCTGTACAGGGAGGGAGACCTGGTCTTCGCCACGCCCGACGCGGTGCTCGGGATCATCGAGGTGAAGACCAGCGCGGACGGCCGCACCCTCCCGAAGACGCTTCGCAAGCTGGCGGACAACGCGGCGCTGGTCCACCAGGGTCCGCGCAACCCCCGCAGAAGGCTGGTGACGGGGGTGTTCGCCTACGGCGCTCCCACGGAGCCGCGCCGCAAGGAGTACTCCGTCGAGGCGGCGTACCGGGCCGCAGGGATGCGGCGCGAGCGGGCGGT
>NZ_DASURI010000228.1:0-3549 GCF_036280135.1 Longimicrobium sp. | reverse complement strand
GTAGATGCCCTACGCACGCCCTCACTCGCGCCGCGGGCCCGACAGGCGCGACCGCCCCTGGGTCTTCACGGGCGCCACGTCGCTCGCGGGCGTCGCGGGGTTCGTCAACGTCGTGGTGCTGGGCTTCTTTCACGTCCCCGTGAGCCACATGAGCGGCGCCGTGTCGCGCGCGGGGATCGATATCGTCCACGGAGACGCCTCGGACCTCCGCCTCGTCCTGTGGATCGTGGCCGGCTTCCTGGCGGGCTGCGTCGTCTGCGGGGCCGTCATCGGCGGGCGAAAGCTGCAGCCGGGGCGGCGATACGGCGTGACGCTGTGGCTGGAAGGCGCCCTGCTCGCCGCGGCGTCCGAGCTGCTGCTCCGGGGGCATCCGTCCGGCGTACCCGTGGCCGCCATGGCGCTCGGGATCCAGAACGCCATGGCGAGCAGCTACTACGGGCTCGTGATCCGCACCACGCACGTGACGGGCATCGTCACGGACATCGGCGTCATGCTGGGCCACTGGGTGCGGCACCGCCGTACGAGCCCGTGGAAGATGGTGCTGCTCACCGGCATTCTGCTGGCCTTCTTCACGGGCGGGGTGCTGGGCGCGCTCGCGCTGGACCGGATGGGCATGCGCGCGCTCCTGCTCGCGGCTGCGGGGTGCGGGACCGCGGGCACCCTCTACTACGCGTGGATGCACGCGCGGTCGCGATCCGCCGCGGGGCGCTGATCGGGACGAGGTACGAAGGTACGAAGGTACGAAGGTACGAAGGTACGAAGGTACGAAGGTACGAAGGTACGAAGGTACGAAGGTACGAAGGTACGAAGGTACGAAGCGGGGAACCCGTCCGGACTCCCCGCTTCGCATTTGTTCACCTGACTCGCCGACGGTGTAGATCAGCGACCCGGAAGGGTGCGAGGTGCGTCGCTTCAGCTCGCGCTGGACGTTGTGCCGGGCAGGGAGTTGGCAGCCGTCGGCGCCGGCGCGCTCAGCAGGCTCACGGCGCGGGCGGCGACCTCCTCCATCTGCGCCTCGCGCTCGCTTGCCCAGCCGGGCAGGCGCAGCGCGTTGTAGCCCAGCGTGCCCGCGCCCATCAGTGCCAGCATCATCGGGACGAAGAACGACTCCGCCAGGGTGCCCGAGGCGAACATGATCACGAGCGTGACCAGGGCCGCCACCAGGCTCATGGCGCCCATGCGGTTGGTGCCGGCGGCATCGCCCTTGGTGGTGCGGATGCGCAGCCGGTAGCCCGCGGGCGTGGGCTCCACGTACGCGTGCAGGTTTCCGTTGCGCCACTCGCGCAGGTCGCCGTTCACCTCCACGCGGCCCCGGGCGCGGAACGTGTCGCGCAGGTCCGCCACGATCATCTCCCACTCGCGGTCCATGGGAGCGCGCGGCAGCTCCACCGTACGGCCCACCGAAACGGGAATCCCCAGGTCGCGGCGGACCACGACGTTGCGGCGCAGGTCCAGCGCGGCGGCCGCCTGGGCCACGCGCTCCGGCGCCAGTCCCGCCTCGCCGCCGATGGACTGCAGCTCCGCCAGCGTGAATCCCGCCGCGGGCGCCACGGCGGCCGAGCCCCCGCCCGCCGCCGGGGCCGCGGGGGTGGCCGCGGCCCGAAAGATCTCCGCGACCTCGTCGTCGCCGTACCTGCGCTCGTCCAGCATGCTCTCTCCCGGGCGGATGGCCTTCACGTGGGACCGTAGATCCTGAATATCGGCTTCCGCGCGGGATCCGTCAAAAGCCGCGCGGCGTCCGCGACGGGTACGGTTCCCGACCCGGAGAAGATTCCGCCTGCCCGACGTGCCGTAAACTTTGTCACCCGTAGAAAGCGGCGAAGGTGGACGGTTCCCGGAGGTCCAGGAAACACGCCGCTTCTCCCCGGATGCGCGCGAAAAATCCAGCTCCCATGCGGGTTTTCTGAACCGCGCGAATCCACGTGAAAGCCGCCACGGCGAGCACATCCAGGGCTTGCTTCGGCTTATCTTCGGTATTATATTTCCTGCGTAAACGAGTGCGGCAGCGCACCCATTACGACACCAGGGGGAAGGAAGCCAAGATGACGGACCAGATCCCGGCGGATCCGCGCAGCGTGAGCATCCGCCACATGCGCGAGGTTGCGGCGGCACGGGTGGAAAACACCTCGCTCCGCAAGGTGGCGCGGGAGATGGGGATGAGCCCCACGGGACTCCGCAAGTTCCTGGACGGCACCGCCCCGTACGCGCCCACCGTCCGCCGCCTGCGTACGTGGTACGTGCGGTACGGCGCCGTGCAGAAGGGCGCCGTGGAGACCGAAGACGCCACCGCGGCGCTGGCCGTCCTGGTGCACGACCTGGGGCCCGCCCCGCGCCGTGACGCCGCCCTGACGGTGCTGGCCGCCATGGACAGCGGCTACGAGCGCAGCGGCAAGCCCAAGCCCGAGTGGCTCACGGAGCTGCGCACCCGCTACGCCGCCGCCTGATCCCCCTCCACCCGAGGACGAAGCGAAACGCCGGCCCCCGCCGCACGGGGCCGGCGTTCGTCGTCCGCCGCGAGCGTCCTTGCACCGGCGCTGAACCGGCATCGAGCAACTCGCCGCGCACCTTGTTCCAGCGCCGCGGCCGCTTTCACGCGCGGGCTTGAACGGGCCGGCTGCCCTTCCTTATCCTGACGGTACGCGCGAATCGGCCCGCGCCGGCCCGCGTGTCAGGATGCGCCCCGCTGGCTCGTTGTACCGCCGTCCGAGCGCTCGCCCCATCCGCATCGGTCTGCCCCGATCGACTCCCCCCGACCCGCCCGGTCCCATGCCGCACCATCTCCGCATTTTTTGTCACAATCTCTGCACCATGCTTGTCTCGTCCTGGCGCGGAAGGACCCTCCGCACGCTGCTGCTCGCGATGGGGCTGCTGCCGACGCTGCTCTTGGCCGCGATCCCCGCGGCCGCGCAGGGAGCGTGCACCCAGGACTGTCCGGGCGAAAACGACGTGGTCCAGCCGAACATCGTCTTCAGCCCGGTGAGCGGGACGTACGCGCAGCAGTCGATCCCCGTGCGGGTGACGCTTTCGGACGGGCAGACGCTGGACGATCCCTCCCTCTTGATCAAGCTGAACGGGACGACGGTGACATCGGCGTTCCAGTACACGCGCACGGTCCCGGCGCCCCCGCGCGCCGTGGCGCTGGGGACCGTCACCCTGCAGCCGGGCGGCAACACGCTGCAGGCCACCATCTGCGACCAGAGCGGCAACTGCCGCACGGCCACGGCCACGTACGCCTTTGGGGTGCCGGGGGTGGCGGTGGGCCCGGACGGCGGCGCGGACAACGTGCAGCCGGGGGCACGGGCGTACGCGTTCACGGTGAAAAATACGGGACCGCTGAGCGCGTGGTACAGGCTGCATGCCGTCTGCCGTGACGTGGACACGGGCACGCAGGTCACGTGCGCCGTGGCCGATTCCGTCCAGATAGCGGCGGGCGCCACCGTGTCGGTCAGCGTGAACTACACGGCGGGCGGGGCGGGGAGCCGCGCGTCGGTGCAGCTGCGGGCGCGGCAGTCGGGTGTGACGGGGGTGGAGGATGCTGGCTGGGTAGAG
>NZ_DASURI010000227.1:0-4273 GCF_036280135.1 Longimicrobium sp. | reverse complement strand
CGCGCCAAGGACGCGCTGCTGAGCGGCCCCGCCGGTGGCGTCGTGGGCGCGGCGCTGGCCGGGCGGCGCTCGGGACACGCGCGCGTGATCGCGTTCGACATGGGCGGCACCAGCACGGACGTGGCCCGCGTGGACGGCGACTACGAGTACGTGTGGGAGCACGAGGTGGGCGGCGCGCGCATCGTGGCGCCGGCGCTGGCCATCGAGAGCGTGGCGGCCGGCGGTGGCTCCATCTGCGCGTTCGACGCGCAGGGGCTGCGCGTGGGGCCGGAGAGCGCGGGCGCGTCGCCGGGGCCGGCGTGCTACGGCGCGGGCGGCCCGCTCACCATCACCGACTGCAACCTCCTGCTGGGGAGGCTTGATCCCGCGCGCTTCGCCATCCCCGTCCATCCCGCCCCCGCTGCGGAGGCGGCGGACGCGCTCGCCGCCCGCGTCCGCGCACAGACGGGCGAGGCGATGGACCGCGAGGCGCTCCTTTCGGGGATGATCGACATCGCGGACGAGCGGATGGCGGACGCCATCCGCGGCATCAGCCTGCGGCGCGGCTACGACCCGGCGGAGTACGCGCTGGTGGCGTTTGGCGGGGCGGGGGCGCAGCACGCGTGCGGGGTGGCGGCGCGGCTGGGCATCGGCACCGTGCTCGTGCCCACGGACGCGGGGCTGCTGAGCGCGCTGGGCATCGGCCACGCCCCCCTGGAGCGCTTCGCCGAGCGCCAGGTGCTGCGCCCGCTGGACGAGGTGGATGCGACGCTCTCCGCCCTCTTCGCGACGCTGGCGGACGAGGCGGCGGACGCCGTCGCGCGCGAGGGCGTGCCGCGCGGACAGATCGAGATCCGCCGGCGCATCGCCAACCTGCGCTACGTGGGCCAGGACAGCACGCTCACGGTGGAGTGGGACGCGCGGACGCCCCTGCGCGACGCGTTCGAGACGCGCTACGCGGCCGTCTACGGCCATCGCCCCGCCGCGCGCCCCATCGAGGTGGAGTCCGTGCGCGTCATCGCCTCCACGCGCGTCGCCGATCCGCCAGCGCCGCCCACGGCCGATCCGCACGACGCGGAACCGGCCGGAACGCGCCGCACGTGGATCGACGGCACGTGGGCGGACGTGGCCGTTTACGAGCGCGACGCGTTGCGCGCCGGCGCCCACCTGACGGGCCCCGCGCTCATCGCCGAGCGCCACAGCGCCACGTGGGTCGCCGCGGGGTGGAGCGCGCACGTAGATGGTGTGGGAAACGTTGAACTGAAGTGCGAAAGTGCGAAGTGCGAAAGTGCGAAAGTAACGGAAACCGATGGAACGGCAGGGACTTTGTCCGGAGACGAAGTTCACTCCCGCACTTTCGCACTTTCGCACTCTCGCACTGCCGTTCCTGACGCCGTCCGCACCGAGCTCTTCGTCTCCCGCTTTCGCGCGCTCGTGGGCGAGATGGGCGAGATGCTGCGGCGCACGGCCCTGTCGACGAACGTAAAGGAGCGGCTGGACTTCAGCTGCGCGCTGCTGGACGTGGACGGAGAGCTCGTCGTCAACGCGCCGCACATCCCCGTGCACCTGGGGGCCATGGGCCTGTGCGTGCGGATGGTGCGTGACGCCGTCCCCATGCAGCCGGGCGACGTCATCGTCACCAACCACCCCGGCTTCGGCGGATCGCACCTGCCGGACGTGACGGTCATCACGCCCGTCCACGGCGAGGGCGGCGCGCTCCTGGGCTACGTGGCCAGCCGCGCGCACCACGCGGAGATCGGCGGCACGCGCCCCGGCAGCATGCCGCCCGCCGCGCGCACCCTGGCCGAGGAGGGCGTCGTCATCCGCCCCATGCACCTGGTGCGCGGCGGCGTGGCAAACTGGGACGCCATGCGCGCCGTGCTGACGGGCGGCCCGCACCCCACGCGCAACGTGGACGACAACCTGGCGGACCTGGCCGCCGCCGTGGCCGCCAACCACCGCGGCGCGGAGCTGCTGCGCGGGCTGGCCCGCGAGCACGGCGTGCCCGCCGTGGCGGAGTACATGGGCGCCCTCAAGCGCCGGGCGGAGGCGGGCATCCGTGACGCCCTGCGCCGCATCCCCGACGGCATCTACCGCGCGGAGGAGCGGCTGGACGACGGCTCGACGCTGTGCGTGCGCATCACCGTGGAGGGGGAGCGCGCGCGGATCGACTTCGACGGCTCGGCGGACGTGCACCCGGGCAACCTGAACGCCACGCCCGCCATCGTCCGCAGCGTCGTGCTGTACGTGCTGCGCCTGCTCGTCCGCGAGCCGCTCCCGCTGAACGAGGGGCTGCTGAATGCCGTCGATCTGCACGTCCCGCCCGGGCTGCTGAACCCGCCGTTCGGCGACGATCCCGCGCGCGACCCGGCGGTCGTGGGCGGCAACACGGAAGTGAGCCAGCGATTGACGGATACGCTGCTCAAGGCGCTGGGCCTGGCCGCGTGCAGCCAGGGGACCATGAACAACGTGCTGTGGGGCGCGGCGGGGTTCGGGTACTACGAGACGGTGTGCGGCGGGGCGGGCGCGGGGCCGGCGTGGGATGGGGCGAGCGCCGTGCACACGCACATGACCAACACGCGCATCACGGACCCGGAGGTGGTGGAGCACCGCTACCCCGTGCGCGTGGAGCGCTTTGGCATCCGCGCGGGGAGCGGCGGCGCGGGCGCGCACCGCGGCGGCGACGGCGCCGCGCGCGAGCTCACCTTCCTGGCGCCCATGTCGCTGTCCGTGCTCACGCAACACCGCGCGGAGGGCCCGTACGGCATGCACGGCGGATCGCCCGGCGCTCCTGGCCGCCAGCGCGTGATCCGCGCGTCCGGCGAAGTGCTGGAACTGGGCTCGGTGGATGGAACCGAGGTGGAGCCCGGCGACCGTCTGCTGCTGGAGACGCCCGGCGGCGGCGGGTGGGGGACGCCGGGCGATGACGCGTCCTCCTGAGCCGTCGGCGCTGCACGATGAAGCCGGATGGCCGGATGTTCAACCTCCCCCAGGTTTTTTGGGGGAGGTGGGCGAGCTCCGCGAGCCCGGAGGGGGCGCCCGCGCGGGGCCAGTGGACAAGCGCACCATCCCGCGATGCGTCATCCTGAGGGAGCGCCGCGCACAACCTGATCTTCTGCAGGGACCTGGGCGCGACCGAAGGATCTTGCGTCCAATCCACGGGGCAGATGTCGCGCGTGGGAGCCGCCCCGAGTCTCGCCGTCAAGATCCTTCATCGCCGCCATGCATCACGCCCGGACGAAGTCCGCGCGGCGGCTCCTCAGGATGACGCTGGGTCGCGGAGGTGGGTGCTCGAGAACGCCGTCAGGACGACGCAGGGTCGCCGAGGTGGGTTTCTCCAAGCGCGCTCAGCATGACGCATCGTCGGGGGCCTCACGAGGTCGATGGACGACGCGTGTCGCATCGGCCGTGCGAATCTGCTTTGACGGGGGACGGACGGCGATTAGGCTGGAGGCAGGGAACGCGTCCGGTCCGCTTGGGCCGCTCGCGCGGGGAACTCGATCATGCGCGCGGAGGAATGGCGATGGAATACGGTGGCGTAGGCAGGCCGGACCAGTTCGTGGAGATGCAGAGCGGCCCGGAGTGCGGGTTCGAGGCGGTGGAGAACGCCATCCAGATGATCCTCCCCGCCTCCAACGACGTGAGCGAGCTGGACCTCAAGCCCTGGGCCCACCAGAACGGGTTCGTGACCTGGGCCGGCGACCAGGCGACGTTCGCCGTGGCGGGGTACCAGCCCGCGCTGCGACGCTGGGGGATCGACTGCGCCTGGACCGCGGTGAACCACGTGCACCTGGCCAACACGCTGCGGCAGAACCGGGTGACGATCGGCGTGGTGGATGGAAACGTGCTCGATCCGGCCACCTACCGCGATCCCCGCAGCTACCACGCGATCGTCATCACCAACCTGATCTCCACGGCGGATCCGGCGATCCCCATCATCGGCTACTGCGTGGTGGATTCGAACTTCCCGGCGCAGATCCGTCGCTTCAGGGCCGAGCACCTGGCCGCGGCGCTCACCGCGTACGGGCCCACGCCCCTGCTGGTGACGCACGTCCCCGTGGCCCCGGAGAACCAGGCGAACTACGAGATCATGATCGCCCATCCCGACGGCCGCACCGAGTTCCGCTTCTCGCCGACGCCGTGAGAACGTGGGTGGGCGCGCCGGCGGATGACAGCGATCCGGTGTAGGCCCCAGCCCCCGGGCGGGGACCGCGCCCAAGAGCGAATGATGATTGCGGATCTGATCCGGTAAAGGCCGTTCCCCAGCCGGAGCGAATGAATTCGCCGCTGGAAA
>NZ_DASURI010000226.1:0-19948 GCF_036280135.1 Longimicrobium sp. | reverse complement strand
CCTATGGGCGACGGATGAATATGCATACCCCTGCCCCCTATGTCAAGGGTGGCTCCGTCCCCTTCTGCGTACGCGAAAGGCCCGGCATGTGCCGGGCCCTCGTGGTCCACGGACACCTTCGGGGCGCCCGCCGTGACTGTTCGGAACCAGGTACGTCAACGCCGGTCGTGGCGCCGGGACGACGCCTGCAGCGTGCTCGTCACCATTGCGAGCAGCAGGGACGCGGCGAACGGCTTGGGCAGAAAGCGGAAGCCGTTCGCACGGACACGATGCTGCAGCGCTGCATCGCTCCGGCCGGACATGAGGATCACCGCGGCAGCGGGAGCGACGCGCGCCACTTCGATCCCGAGCTCCACTCCGCCCATTCCAGGCATGCACACGTCCGACAGCAGGAGATGGAGCCCCTCGGGCATGGCCCGCACCAGTTCGAGCGCCGCAACGCCGTCCCGGGCCACACTCACCTCCAGTCCCGCCGCCTTGAGGATGGATGCCGCGGCGGCAAGGATCGTCGGCTCGTCGTCGACGACGAGGACGTGCGGCGTGGACCGCGAGGTCTCCGCGCGTGCATCGCCGTGTTCCGGGTGAGCTGATTCGGCCATCAGTAGGAACACGTGCGCAGAGGAAAGCTCATCATTCTTGCGGAAGGCGAGGAACCATAACTCCGATTTTACCCCTGGTAAAGGAGGCGTGACACTCATGCAGCCGGATCGACCTCTTCCGCGCACCGCGATTGAAGGGACCGTGCGCCCCACTGGGTCCCGGCGGGGCGGATGCCCGCCCGGGAAGATGCGATTCGATCTCACGCCGCCCCTGCGGCAGGCCGCGACCCCATGGCGGTGAGCGGCCGGTACGACGCCGTGGTGGTCGGGTCCGGCCCGAACGGGCTCGCCGCGGCGATCACCCTTGCGCAGGCGGGGCGGCGCGTGCTGGTCCGCGAGGCGATGGACACCCCCGGCGGCGGCCTGCGCACTGCCGAGCTGACGCTGCCTGGATTCGTGCACGACGTCTGCTCGGCGGTGCACCCGCTCGCGGTCTCGTCCCCCTTCTTCCGATCTCTGCCGCTCGCGGAGTTCGGGCTGGAGTGGGTTCACTCTCCCGCCTGCATGCCACACCCGTTCGAGGACGGGACGGCGGCCCTGCTGGAGCGGTCGATCGAGGCGACGGGCGCCACGATCGGTTCCGACGCTGCGGCGTGGCGGCGGCTGCTGGCGCGCGACGTGGAACGATGGCGGGATCTCGCGGCCGGAGTGCTCGGGCCGCTGCGGTTCCCGCGGCACCCGCTCCTCATGCCGCGGTTCGGGCTGAAGGCGGTCCGCTCGGCCCAGCACTTGGCGGAGAGCACCTTCCGGGGCGAGCACGCCCGCGCCCTGTTCGCCGGGACGGTGGCGCCGTCCACGGCATGTGTGGCTACTATGCAGCACGGGCTGCCCTGAAGCTTTCGCTTCGCCCCCCGGACCTCGCTTGAAGGCGGGGTGTGGATCCGCACCCGGACGACGACGTGCTACACCTGCGCCGCAGCACCCCGGCCCAGCAGGAAAACGCATGGCGCGCGCCTCGGAAGACTGGAGACCAGGCCCGCCTCAAGCGCCACCGGAAGACCACCCACATCTTCCGCGCGACGCACCTGGGCCGCACCTCACCTGCCGGAAGGGGTGCTGAAGGCCTACGCCGGCCACAGCCGCCCCCGCGGCGGGGCCACCGACGCATACGTGGAGACACGCCCGCCGGCCACGCACCGCGAGGTGATCCAGATCCCCTGGCTCTCCTTCCGCCGCAGCTGGCGGGTCGGTCTGTCCCGACCAGAATCGCAGAACCACCCTTGACCTTGTACTATGGTACGGGGTTTATCTTTGCTCGTGGATGCTTTTCGGAGCTAAACATGGCCGCGCACACCATCGGCAGCGTCGCCCGTGAGGCGGGGGTCGGGATCGAAACAATCCGCTTCTACGAGAGGGAGGGGCTTATCGGAAAGGCCTCTCGCACGCCCTCCGGCTATCGCCAGTTCCCGGACGACGTGATCGAGCGGATTCGCTTCATCCAGCGGGCGAAGGACCTTGGTTTCTCACTGGCGGAGATCCGGGAATTGCTTGCCATGCGTGTCCGATCCGATTCGGAATGCGAGGACGTGCGGCACCGGGCCGAGGCGAAGATCGCCAACATAGAGGCGAAGATTAGCGACCTGGACCGCATCCGACGGGCGCTGTCGGAGTTGACGCGCGCCTGCGCGACGGGCAGGCACACGGACGAGTGCCCGATCCTGGAGTGTCTGAGCCGCGGCGGGGAGGTTCTGCTGCCCACCGAGAGAAAACATCGTGAGGAGCGTGAGGAGCGTGGACACCAGGCTTGACCCTGTGGGAGAAGGACGGGAGACCAGAACGGACCGGGTGGGGCGGCTCGCCCTGCTGGGCGCGGTCGGAGCGGCGTTCGCGGCCTCACTCTGCTGCATCGGCCCTGTCCTGTTCGTGACAGTGGGAGTCGGGGCAAGCCTCGGCAGCTCATTCGAGCCGCTGCGCCCCTTTCTCACCGTGCTGGTCGTGGCGGCGCTCGCTGTCGGGTTCTACACGGTGTACGGCCGCAAGGCCCGGCCGGCGGGCTGCGCGCCCGGAGAAGCATGCACCGTCCCGGCGAATCGCCGGCGCAACGTGGTGATCCTCTGGACGGCAACCGTCCTCACGGTGGTCCTCTGGAGCTTCAACTACTGGTCCACTTTTCTGTTCTGAACGAGGGTGATCACATGAAGTACCACGTTTGCTGTATCGCCGCCTGCATCGCCCTGCTCCCCGCCGGCGCGGCGTGCGGGGGCGACCCCGCTCCGCGGCAGGCGGAGGCCGCGCCGAACGCGCCGCCGAGTTCGCCCGCCCGGGCCCCGGCAGTGCCCGCGGGCCTCGCCCGCGTTGAGTTCCACGTAAAAGGCATGACGTGCGCGGGTTGCGAGGTGGGCACCCGGGGTGTGCTCAAGAAGGTGGAAGGCGTGCGGGACGCCGGAGCCAGCTACCCCACTTCCAGCGCGTGGGCGGTGTACGATCCGGCGAAGGCGAGCCCCGACGAGATGATGGCGGCGATCCGGCAGCTCGGCTACGAGCCCGCGGTGGTCCATGGGGGCAGCCCGGCGCCGCCGGCTTCCTGACGGGAACCCGGATTCGCTGAAGGGCGACGATGGTCGCGAGTCTCTGGAAGGCGTGCGCGTGGGCGCTGGTCGGCCTTGGCGGGGTCCACACGCTCCTGACGGTGCCCTTCTACGGGCAGCTCACGCCGGAGGCCGTTTGGTTCGCAGGGACCGGGTTGATGATGGTCCTCCTGGGACTGCTCAACCTGATCGGCCGCCGGACTGCGGACCCGGGCGCGCGGCGGCTCTGTCAGGCCGCCGACATGCTGGGCCTCCTCTTCGGCATGCTCTCCGTGCTCGCCGTCCCCGAACCCCAGGCGTTCGTCGGCTTGGGGCTTCTGTTTGGGCTCGCGATCGGCGCTCTCGCGCCCGTGCCGCAAGATCAACGAGTACGGAAGGACCCCCGATGAAGCTGGACCTGCAATTTCGAGGGATGACGTGCCTCTCCTGCGCGCAGCACGTGCAGGAGGCCCTCCAGGCCGTCCCTGGCGTGCGGAGCGCGCTCGCAAGCTATCCCACGCAACGCGGGACGGTGACGATGGACGAGGGGGTCGACCCGCATGCGCTGATCTCCGCCGTGGCGGCCGTCGGCTATGGGGCCGAGATCCTGCGCGAGACGGGCGAGCGGGAGCATTCCACCGGCGCCACGCCGTCGCCGGACGTCGGCGAGGGTGACGCCTACGAGCTCCTCATCATCGGAACGGGCGGCGCTGGCACGTCGGCCGCGATCCGCGCTTCCGAACTGGGCGTGGCGGCGGCCGTCGTGGAGAGGGGCGAGGTGGTGGGCGGAACCTGTGTCAACGTCGGCTGCATTCCGTCCAAGTACCTGATCGAAGCCGCCGCGCACTACCACGCGGCACGCACCGCCTTCCCCGGCATCCGGCCCTGCGAGCCCGGCCTTGCCTGGGCCGAGGTGGTTCGCCGCAAGCGGGAGATCGTGGAGGGGCTGCGGCAGGACAAATACCTGGACGTGCTGGCCTCCTACGAGGGCATCACGCTGTTGCACGGACGCGCGGAACTGCTCGGCGGCGGGCGGGTGCGCGTAGGCGACGCGGAGGTGAAGGCCCGCCTGGTCATCGTCGCGACCGGCACGCGCCCGGTGATGCCCCCGATCCCCGGGCTCAGCGAGACCGGAGCCCTGGACAGCACCACGGCGATGGACCTGGAGGCGCTGCCGGAGTCCATGATCGTGATCGGGGCCGGCAGCATAGGGCTGGAGCTGGGGCAGGCGTTCTCCCGCTTCGGCGTCCGCGTCGCCGTGCTTGACGTGGCCGAGCGGATCCTCCCGCAGGAGCACCCGGAAGTCTCCGCGGAGCTGGCGCGCGTCCTGGAAGCCGAAGGCATGGAGATCCACACCGGGATCCGCGTCACCGGTGTGTCTCGCGGTGCGAGCGGCTACAAGGTCCACGTGCAGGACGGGAGCGTGTCGGGGTCGGTGGAGGCCGAACAGCTCCTGGTGGCGACCGGCCGCGCTCCCAACACCGGTGAGCTGGGGCTGGAGGCCGCAGGGGTGGAGACGGACCCGGCGGGGTTCATACGCGTGGACGAGCACATGCGCACCTCCAATCCCACGATCTTCGCCGCGGGGGACGTGACCGGGGGACCGGGCTACGTGTACGTGGCGGCGCTCGGCGGCGGCATCGCGGCTCAAGCGGCGCTCTCGGAGGCCACGGGCGAGGCGCCGATCCCCATCGACCTCTCCGCCGTGCCGCGGGTCACCTTCACCGATCCGCAGGTCGCGGCGGTGGGGCTCACCGAGGAGGAGGCGGAAGCGGCCGGATACAGGGCGCGAGCGACGACGTTCCCCATCGCGGCACTGCCGCGCGGGGTGGTGTCCCACCGCGCGGGCGGGCTCGTCAAGCTCGTCGCGGAAGAGGGTACGGACCGGCTCCTGGGCGCACATCTGGTCGCCCCGAACGCCGGAGACGTGATCGGGGAGGCCGTGCTGGCGGTGCGCTTCGGACTCACCACACGCGATCTGATCTCCACCCTCCATGCCTACCTGACCTGGGGCGAGGGGTTGAAGCTGTCGGCTCAGACGTTCACCAGGGACGTCGCCAAGCTCTCCTGCTGCGCGTAAAGCAAGCCCTGACGGAGGAAGCGTATGGCGAATTCGTTTGACCTGGTGGTCGTCGGAACGGGGGCTGGCGGATCGGCTCCCGCGAGCCGGTGCCGGGCAGCGGGATGGAGCGTCGCGGTGGTGGACGTCCGGCCCTATGGCGGAACCTGTGCCCTCCGGGGCTGTGACCCCAAGAAGGTGCTCGTCGGAGCGACAGAAGCAGCAGACCTGCACGAGCGCCTGGCCGGCAATGGGCTCGCGGGCGAGGCGCGGATCGACTGGCCGGCGCTCGTGCGCTTCAAGCGCACCTTCACCGATCCGGTCCCCGGGAGGCGCGAAGCCGCCTTCGAGGAGGCCGGCGTCGCTACGCTGCACGGCACCGCGCGCTTCGTGGCGGAGGACTGCCTGGTAGTCGGCGCGCGCGAGATCGAGGCACGGCACGTGGTGCTCGCGGTCGGGGCGGCACCGGTGCCGCTCGGCATTCCCGGCGAGGAGCACGTCTGCACGAGCACGGACTTCTTGGAGCTGGACACCCTTCCAGCGCGGATCGCCTTCGTGGGTGGCGGCTACATCGCCTTCGAGTTCGCGCACATCTCCCAACGTGCGGGCGCGCAAGCGATGGTGCTCGGGCGCGGTGCCCCGCTGGCGCGCTTCGACTCCGGCCTGGTGGAGCGTCTCGTCGCCCGGACGCGCGACCTCGGGGTCGAGGTACGAACCGGGACAACCGTGACCGCCGTGGAGCGGACGGCGGACGGATTCCTGGTCCACACCGAGGGCCCGGGCGGGGCGGGAGTGGTAATAGCGGATCTGGTCGTGCATGCGGCCGGGCGGGCGCCGAACCTCGGCGGGCTCGACCTTCACAGGGGGAACGTGCGGGCGGATGCCCGGGCAGGGGTCGCCGTCAACGAATATCTCCAGAGCGTCACCAATTCACGCGTCTACGCCACCGGCGATGCCGCGCTTCCTGCTGGCTCGCTCCCGCTGACGCCCGTGGCGGCGCACGAGGGGGCGGTGGTCGCGTCGAACCTGCTCCATGGCAACGCGAAGTGCCCCGATTACCGCGGCGTACCCAGCGTGGTGTTCACCGTGCCGCCGCTGGCGAGCGTCGGGTTGACTGAGGCGGAGGCCCGGGACCGGGGTTTGGAGGTACGGGTCCAGGTGGAAGACACCGGGGACTGGTACGCCAACCGACGCGTGCGGGAACCCGCAGGCATGACAAAGACGATCGTCGACACCCGAACCGATCGGGTGCTGGGGGCGCATCTGCTCGGTCCGAACGCGGACGAGGTCATCAACCTCTTTGCGCTCGCGGTGCGCCACGGGCTCACCGCGACAGACCTCCGGCATATGACCTACGCATACCCGACGCATGCCTCGGACGTCGTGTACATGCTCTGACGGAGCTACCGCAATCCTGGCGGAGTGGTTGCGAGCTGTACCAGGGCGTGCGGGGCGTGCATCATGAACGCAAATGTCACTTTGCAGAACGAAAGGAACCCGACGATGGCGGTGACGCTGAACGAGGTATCCAGCGCAACAGGCGGGTGCTGTGAGAACACCGTCCGGCCGGTGGACAGCAAGTTGACCCTCGTCTCGGTGCTCACCTGCCCGGCTTGCGGCGCCGTGGCGGAGGAGACGATGCCCGAGAATGCGTGCCAGTTTTTCTACGAATGCCGCGGCTGCGGGACGCTCCTGCGACCGAAGCTTGGCGACTGCTGCGTGTTCTGCTCGTACGGTTCGGTCCCCTGCCCCCCGGTACAGGCAGACGGCAAAGGCTGCTGCTGAGACGGCGCCGCTCGGTTGAGCGGCGGACAACGGCCGCTGCTGGACGCGCTGTTCCTCACCAGGGCACCGCTCGCGGCGGCACGGTGGGGCGGTGCTGAGCCGCCCGAGAGCTAGACGGTAACAAGGGCTGCCTCAGGCCGACGACCGATCCGCGCCGTCTACGGCCCAGTCAGGAGCCTTCGAGCGCAGGTAATCCCGAACCGCCGTGTGCCCGCCGTGTTCGGCCCAGCCGGACGGTGTGCTGTGGTAGATGCGATCCTCGACCGTCGGATCCGCGCCGCAGTCGCACAGGAGCCGGGTAGTCGGCAGGTCGCCCTGCTGCGCCGCCAGGTGAAGGGCCGTGACGCCGTCTCCGTGCGCCAGACCGCCGAACGTCGCCCGCCGGTTGACGTCGGCACCGTGGTCCAGGAGCCAGCCGACCGTGTCCAGCCGCCCGCAGGATGTCGCCCAAAGCAGCGGCGTTCCCCGGTAGGGATCTGCATCGATTCGTGCGCCGCGCGCGAGGAGGAGGTCCAGTACCTCGAGACGCCCGCTCTTGCACGCCCACACCAGCGCTTCGTCCAAGATCTCCTGACGCTCACCCGAAGGCTGCCAGACGGGAAATCCGCTGTGCGGCCGATAGAAGCCGCGCCCTCGGGCCGCCTCGGGCTGGAGCGCGCCGTCGGACCCGAACAGGCTTTCTATCAGATCCGCCCGGCCCAGGCCCGCGGCGACGCGCAGGTTCAGGGGCACGATCCCGCGCGCGGCGAGCAGGTCCGCCGCCTCGCGGTTCCCCCAGAACAGGGCTACGGCGAGGGGGGTGCCGCCCTCTCCATGGGCTTCGCGATCCACCGCCGCGCCCGCTCCCAGCAGGCGCATGACGAGTTCCGGCCGGTTGGCGTACGCCGCCTGGTGCAGCGGCGTCCATCCGCGGTCGTTCGCGAGGTCCACGTCGGACCCGGGGCCTATCAGCAGGTCAAACATTGCATCCGCCTGGGGCGGGAGCGGCCCACAGATCGATCCCGCCAGGCTGACCGCCAGGTTCAGCAGCGTGTTGCCGTTCGTGCCTCGCGCCCGCAGCAGCTCCGGATGCGCGCGGACGAGCGCCTGCAGCTGGGGGAGGTCCGCCCGGCGCAGAGCTTCGAACGCGCGCATGAAGGGTTCGTCCAACTCGCCCTTCGCGAGCGCGGCGACCCGCGCCGCGAGTTCGGACCAGGTGCGGAACCCGTGCTGCCGGGCATAGACCAGGCGCGCGGCGTCAAGGTCGAACGCGGCCCCCCGGATCGCCTCGTCCGATGCGCCGCCGAAGCCGGGATGCCACTCGCGGATCTGCGCCAGCGCGCTGGGCACGGCCGCCTGGTGGGCGCTGACGAGGCCCTCGGCGCGATCCTCGTAGAAATCGATCTCCCTGACGAACAGGTGCGTGCGGCGGGCAGCCGCATGGCCTTCGAGCTCCGCCTTCAGCCTGGGCCAGCTCGGGAAGCCATGCTCGCGCGCCACCACGAGCTGCGCGTCGTGGAGCGCCCAGGGTCCGGCACGGACGGACACCGCCGTCCGGCCGGCGCACTGCGGATGATGGCGCGAGAACCGGGCGAGGGCGTCGGGCTCGCCCGCGCGAACCGCGTTGAGCAGTTCGCGAGCGCGTTTCTTCTGCTGTTCGAGGTTGAGACCCGCGAGGAGGGAAACTGCCGGATCGTCGGACGAGGGCATAGCGCCTCCTTTGAAGACGCCTGACGACCGCATGACAGGCAAAGGAGGTGCGTGCGGTGGCGACATGCGGCACCGAAAGCAGATGGGCGCAGCCCTTTCCGCGGACCGGACGCGTTCTGCACGCGCTGACTCAGATCACCGCGGCGGGAACACCGGGTCAAGGCGGAGTCCCTCAGCTTCGCCGCCCCGATTCTCAAACACTGCGGACTGAGTGAGTGCCGTCGCACGTGGGCCGTATAGGCCCATGCTTGACACGCCCCCGTTCATCAATCATCGTTCATCTACGATGAACGATAAACCTGATCCCTGAAGCTGCGTGAAGTGCTGCCCCCCGCCCGCGCCCATCGATGAGAGCCGCGACCCCGACGAGGAGATCGCGGAGCTCGCCAAGGCGCTTGGCCACCCTATGCGCGTCCGCATCCTCCGCATCCTGCTGGAGCAGGAGGAGTGCATGTGCGGGCAGATCTGCGACCAGCTTCCCATCGCGCAGTCCACCGTCTCGCAGCACCTGAAGGTGCTCCGCGAGGCGGGGCTGATCCACGGGGAGACAGACGGGCCGCGCACCTGCTACTGCGCGGATCCCAACCGCATCGAGCGTCTCCGCACCCTGCTGGACCGCATGACCGCGGCCCTCACCGCATGAATCCCGAGATGACGATTTCCGAACTGCTGGTGTTCGACCCCGCGATGTGCTGCTCCACCGGCGTCTGCGGACCCGAGGTGGACCCGGCACTCGTCCGCTTCGCCGCCGACCTGGAATCGGTGAGCCGGGAAGGCGTCGCCGTGCAGCGCTTTAACCTGGTAGCGGAGCCCCAGGCGTTCATGCGGAACGCCCTCGTGCGCGAGACGCTCCAGCGGGAGGGGACCTCTTGCCTCCCGCTCATCGTCGCCGGCGGCGAGGTCGTCTCGCGCGGACGCTACCCCTCGCGCGAGGAGCTGGCCGGCTGGGCGGCACAGGCGCCCGCCGCTGCTCCCGGTGCCCGCGCGCCGGCGCTCGTCGGGATCGGGCAGCCGGCCGGCGGGTGCGCGCCAGGCTCGGGCTGCTGCTGAGGGCGTGCGGATGAACGCAGTGCAGGAGGCGCTCGGCGCCGCCACCCGGTTCCTTTTCTTCACCGGGAAGGGAGGCGTGGGCAAGACGTCCCACGCCTGCGCCACCGCCGTCGCACTGGCCGACGCTGGGCGCCGGGTCCTGCTGGTGAGCACCGACCCCGCCTCCAACCTCTCGGAGGTGCTGGACGCGCAGGTCGGCCCTGAGCCCGTGGACGCCCCCGGCGTCCCCGGACTCAGGGCGATGAACATCGACCCGGAAGCCTCGGCCGCGGCGCTGCGCGAGCGCGCCGTCGGCCCTATGCGCGGCATCCTCCCCGACGACGCCGTGCGCCAGGTGGAGGAGCAGCTCTCCGGCGCCTGTACGGTAGAGGTGGCCGCCTTCGACGAGTTCGCGGCGCTCCTGGCCGACGAGGCCCGCGTGGGCGGGTACGACCACGTGGTCTTCGACACCGCGCCCACCGGGCACACGCTGCGGCTCCTGCAACTCCCCGCCGCCTGGGCGGGCTTCCTGGAGGCGAACCCCCGCGGCGCCGGCTGCCTGGGGCCCCTCGGCCGGCAGGAAGGCCAGCGCGAGCGGTACGAGGCCGTGGTGGGGGCGCTCACCGATGCGGTGCGCACGACGGTCGTGCTGGTCAGCCGCCCGGAAGCTGGTGCGCTCGCCGAGGCCGAGCGCACGAGCGCGGAGCTACGCGAGCTCGGGCTCGCCAACCAGCGCCTCCTCCTGAACGGCGTCTTCCGCGCGACTGACCCCGACGACGCCCTGGCCGCGGCGATCGAGCGCCGCGGCCGCGAGGCGCTGGAAGCCCTCCCCGCCAACCTCGCGGCGCTTCCCCGGGCCGAGGCCCCCCTGCGCCCCCACAACCTGGTCGGCGTCGCGGCGCTGCGCGCGCTCGCGCGAGACGCGGGCGAAGCTGGGGCCGCCCCCCCCGTCACGACCGCCTTCACCGCCCGGGACCTGCCGCCCCTCGCCGGCCTCGCGGACGAGATCGAATGGGCCGGGCACGGGCTGGTGATGGTGATGGGAAAGGGCGGCGTGGGGAAGACGACTGTCGCGGCCGCGCTCGCGGTGGAGCTGGCCGGGCGTGGCGTCCCGGTGCACCTCTCCACCACCGATCCGGCCGCGCACGTCGCCGGGACGCTCGGCGCCGAGGTGCCGGGGCTCAGGGTGAGCCGCATCGACCCCGCGGTGGAGACGGAAGCCTACATCGACCGCGTGCTGGCCACCGCGGGCAAGGACCTGGACGCGGACGGCCGCGCGCTGCTGGAAGAGGACCTCCGCTCGCCCTGCACGGAGGAGGTGGCCGTCTTCCACGCGTTCTCCCGCATCGTGAACGAGGGGCGGCGCGGCGTCGTGATCCTCGACACCGCGCCGACCGGGCACACGCTCCTGCTGCTGGACGCGACCGGCGCCTACCACCGCGAGGTGCTCCGGACGTCCCGGCTGGACGCGGGCCGGGTCGCCACGCCGATGATGCGCCTGCAGGACCCGGAGCACACGCGGGTTCTGGTGGTCACGCTGCCGGAGACCACGCCGGTGCTGGAGGCGGAGCGGCTCCAGGCCGACCTGCGGCGCGCCGGCATCGAGCCGTACGCCTGGGTGGTGAACCAGAGCCTGGCCGCGAGCCAGGTCTCCGACCCGCTCCTGGCGAGCCGCGCCGCGGCGGAGATCCCGCTGATCGAGCGCGTCCGGGACGAGCTGGCAGCGCGCGCCGCCGTGGTCCCGGTGCTCGCCGAGGCACCCGTCGGTCCACACCGGCTACGCGAGCTCGCCGCCGGCGGCGGACAGCTCGCGAACACATGAGCGAGATGCGAGGAGCAATGGACGATCCCGCAGAAGACCGGCAGCCGCTCCGCTTCCTCTTTCTCTGCACCGGCAACTCGGCGCGGAGCCAGATCGCCGAGGCGCTCCTGAACGCCCGCGGAAAGGGCCGGTTCCAGGCGGAGAGCGCGGGCACCGACCCGGCGCCGCGCGTGAACCCCCTGGCCATCGACGCACTGCGGGAGTTCCGGATCGAGTGGGGCGGCCGCGAGCCTCGGGGGGTGGAGGAGGTCCGGGACCAGCGGTGGGACTTCGTCATCACCGTGTGCGACCGCGCCCGCGAGTCGTGCCCGACCTTCCCCGGCCGGCCGGTGACGGCCCACTGGGGGATGCCGGACCCGGCGGCGGTGGAGGGCGAAGAAGCGCGCCGCCGCGCGTTCAAGGAGGCGGTGCTGATGCTCTCGCGGCGCATCGACCTGCTCCTCGCCCTGCCGATCGAGAAGCTGGAGCACCAGGCCCGCGAGGAGCACGCCCGCGCCATCGCGGCCGCCACACCCAGCCCGGCCCCTTCCCTGATGGACCTGGCTCTACGCCCTCGCCGTGAGGATCCCCCGATGAAGTACGCGCTGATCTCCGACATCCACGCCAACCTGCCCGCCTGCAAGGCCGTGCTGGAGCACATCGGCGCCCAGCCCGGGCTCGCCGCCACGTACCACCTGGGCGACCTGGTGGGCTACGCGCCGTGGCCCAACGAGACGGTCGCGCTGCTGCGCGGATTCCGGGTGGACGGCATCGCCGGGAACTACGACTCCACCGTGGCCACCGACTACAAGCACTGCGGGTGCAAGTACGAGGATCCGCACCAGGAGGAGCTCGCGCACCTCTCCTACGAGTGGACGCGGGCGCACGTGTCGAAGGAGACGAAGCGGTACCTGGCCGCGCTGCCCTTCCGGATGGACATGCGCCCGCGGGGCGGGCACGTCCCTGGTCCGCGCGTGATCCTGGTCCACGGGACGCCCACGCTCAACACGCTCTACTGGACCGAGGACCGGGACGACGCCTTCTGCCTGAAGATGGCGGAGCAGGCCGGCGCGCGCGCCGGCGACGTGATCTGCTTCGGCCACACGCACGTGCCGTGGCACCGCGAGGTGGAGGGCATCCACTTCGTCAACACCGGCTCCGTCGGGCGGCCCAAGGACGGCGACTGGCGCGCCGGCTACGTCCTGCTGGACATGGGCGGGGAGATGCCGCAGGTGGAGTTCGTGCGAGTGGAGTACGACCTGGAGGAGGCGATGGCCGGCATCCGCCGGAGCGACCTGCCGGACGACTTCGCCGAGTACCTGGCGGCCGGCGGGAAACCCGCCGTCGCCGGAGGCGCGTGATCCCGGAGCACGTGAGTGCGCCGGGGTCCTCTTTAGAGGCGAGGGTGCGCGATGACACGCCTGCTGCCGGCTGACGAGGCTTATTTCCAGATGCTGGACGAACTCGCGGGCCTGCTCACCGAGGCGGCGGTCCAGCTCGCGCATCTCATGGCGCAGCCGGCGCATTCCGGGCCCCTCGTCCAGACGATCCGGCACATCGAGCACCGGGCCGACGAACTCGCCCACGAGATTGACGTGCGCCTGAGCACCACCTTCGTCACGCCATTCGAGCCCGAGGACATCCACGGGCTCGCGGGGCGGATCGACAGGGTGGTGGACCTCGCGGAAGACGCGGCTGAGACCGTCGAGACGCTCCGGCTGGAGCAACCGGACGAGCAGGCGCGCCGGCTTGCGGACGTGCTGCTACGCGCATGCCAGCTGCTCGCCTCCAGCGTGTCGGAACTCAAGAAACCGAAGCGCGTGCTGGAGCACACGCGCCGGATGAAGCGGCTGGAGGCGGAACGCGGAACCGCCTTCGATGCCGCACTGCGGGAGTTGTTCCCCGGTACTCCGGACCCGCTGGACGTGCTCAGGCGGAAGACGCTCTACGACGGGCTCAAAGCGGCCATCGACGAGTGCGGCCGGGTTGCCGGCGTGCTCGAGCGCATCGCGGTCAAGCACATCTGAGCGGCGCCGAACGAATCACCATGCCGGCGGCGACCCCGCCCGCCCAGCGGCGGGGGCTTCGCCGCCACTTACTTTGACCGGGCAGAGGCGGATGGGAATCGGACGGCGTGCGCTCGCGGAAGCCATTGGGACATACTTCCTGGTGCTGATCGGTCCCGGCGCAGCCATGGTGAACGCGTACTCGGACGGGGCAGTCACGCACCCCGGCGTGGCGCTGGCCTTCGCGTTCGTGGTGCTGGCGATGATCTACGCCCTCGGTCACATCTCCGGCGCGCACATCAACCCGGCCGTGACCCTGGCCTTCTGGTCGGTTCGCCGGTTCCCGGGCCGCGATGTCGCGCCGTACGTCGCCGCCCAGTGCGCCGGGGCGGTGGCGGCCTCCTTCACCATGGGCGCCGTGGTGGGGCCGGTCGGCGGCTTCGGCGCGACGGTGCCCGCCGTCTCCGTGGGCGGCGCCTTCGCGGTGGAGTGGCTGCTCTCGTTCGTGCTGATGCTGGTGATCGTGGCCGTTGCTACCGACGAGCGCGTTGCGCCCGGCTTCGCCGGCATCGCGGTGGGGCTCACGGTAGGCTTCTGCGCCATGGCTGGCGGACCGCTGACGGGCGCCTCGATGAACCCCGCGCGCTCGCTCGGCCCCGCCGTGGCGGGAGGCATCTGGGACGCGCACTGGATCTACTGGGTGGCCCCGATCACCGCGATGCTGGTGGCGGTCCGCACCTACGAGTTCCTGCGCCCCGCCGGCAGCGAAGCAGATCCATCGCGGAGCGTACCGCTCGGGGTGGAGGGACCGATCTCACCCGTGGGCAGATGAGGCGCCGCCGGTCCGGGCGGCTCCGTCACGCGTAGCGCCCGCAATCCATTCAGCACCACCAGCAGGCTCGTGCCCATGTCGGCGTCCACCGCCATCCAGAGCGTCGCGTGCCCGGTAACCGCCAGGGCTACGAACACGGCTTTGGTGAGCAGCGACAGGGCGATGTTGGCGCGGATGATCCGCTCTGCCCGGCGGGCAAGCCGGCTTGTGGTCGCCAGCTTCGAGAGGTCGTCCGCCATCAGCGCGATGTCGGCCATCTCCAGCGCCACATCGGTCCCCCCCGCGCCCATGGCCACGCCGACGTCGGCCCCGGCCAGCGCGGGGGCGTCGTTCACCCCGTCACCGACGAAGAGCAAAGCCCCGTGTCGCCCGCGGAGCTCCCGCACGGCCGCCGTCTTGTCCTCGGGCAGCAGCTCGGCGCGGTAATCGTCCACGCCAACGCCCGGGCCGCCCAGCGCTGCCGCGACGGCCTGCGCCGTGCCCTCGTTGTCGCCGGTGAGCATCACGACGCGTGCGATCCCGGCGCTGTGGAGCGCGCGGAGCGCTTCGCCCGCCCCGGGCCGCACCCGGTCCGCGATGGTGATCATCCCACGGAGCCGCACCGGCGCGCCCTCGCCGGCCGCGGTGCCCACCAGGACCGCCGTGCGGCCCGCGGAGGCGCTTGCGGCGAACCGCTCCCGAGCAGCCGCGTCCATGGCCCCCAGCTCCGCGAAGAGCCGTTCGTTGCCGACGTAGACCATCTCCCCGCCGACGCGCGCCCGGAGTCCCTTCCCGGTGATCGCCTGAACGTCCGCAGAAGGCCGGAGCGTCACGCGCTGCGCTTCTGCGTGCCGGAGGACCGCCCGAGCGAGCGGGTGCTGGCTGCGGGCCTCCGCGGCCGCGGCGAGCGCGAGCACTTCGTCCGGCAACGCGCCGTCCAGCGCGACGACCTCCACGACCTCCGGCCGGCCCTCGGTCAGCGTCCCCGTCTTGTCCAGGGCCACCACCCGCACACGGCCCGCGTTCTCCAGGTGGAGCCCGCCCTTGATCAAGATTCCCCGGCGCGCGCCTCCGGCCAGCGCCGAGACGATGGTCACAGGGGTGGAGATCACCAGCGCGCACGGGCAGGCCACCACCAGCAGCGCGAGCGCACGGTAGACCCATGTGCCCCATTCGCCCCAACCGGCAAGCGGCGGGATCACCATCACCAGCAGTGCCAGAGCGACGACGGCGGGGGTGTAGACCCGCGCGAAGCGGTCCACGAACGCCTCGCTGGGCGCGCGGCTCGCCTGCGCCTCCTCCACCGCGTGGATGATCCGCGCCAGCGTGGTGTCGGCCGCCGGTTTGGTCGAGCGCACCTCCAGCGCGCCCTCGCCGTTCAGGGAGCCGGCGAAGACCTCCACGCCCGGCTCCTTGTCGACCGGCATCGACTCGCCGGTGATCGGCGCCTGGTTCACGCCGGAGCGGCCCGTGAGCACGACGCCGTCCACGGGGATCTTCTCGCCCGGCCGGACCACCACCGTCTCGCCGGGCTCAACCCGGTCCACCGACACGCGCTCCTCCCTACCACCGCGCAGCACCGTCGCCTCCGCCGGCGCCAAATCCATCAGCGCCCGGATCGCGTTCCGCGCCCGGTCCATCGAGTACGTCTCCAGGAGCTGCGCGACGGCGAACAGGAACATCGCCGAGGCGCCCTCCTCGTACTCCCCGATCAGGACGGCGCCGACTGCGGCAACGGACATGAGGAAGTTCATGTCCAGCGCGCGGTTCATCGCCGCGCGCACGCCGCGCGGGATGATGCGCCAGCCACCAGCAATGATGGCGCCCACCGCGAGCGCGGCGGCCAGCCACTCGACGTGCAGCAGGTGCTCCGCCCCCAGCGATCCGGCCCAGAGCACGCCCGACGCGGCCGCCAGCGCCAGCCGCCCACGCCGCGCCCACCACCCCGGCTCCACTTCCGCGAGCACCGGCCCGCCAACCCGCCGCGCCTGCATCCCCAATTGACCGAGGGCGCACTCCACCTCCTCCGGCACGATCTCGCCCTCCACCGTCATCCGCCGGCCGACGAGGTCGAAGCCCAGGTGGGTCACTCCCGGCACGGTGCCGAGCCGGCCTTCGATCTGCCGCACCTCGGCGGCGCAGCACATCCCCTCCACCTCGAAGGTCGTGTGCCGCGCGGGGCCGTCGCCCGCCACGCGGTAGCCGGCACGGCGGATCCGGTCCGCGCAAACCGACATCGTCATCAACTCGGCGCTCGCGGGCACGCAGCTCGTCGCCGGGATCGTGCGGAACACCTGTGCGCTGGCGGCGGACGCGATCGAGTCCGCCACCGACATCTTCTCGTCTCTCATCGTGTGGCGCGGGCGCGAAACGATCCGCGGCTCCCGAGGTGATTCCGTCCTCGTCCACATGGAGCCGTATGTGCCGCGGCCAGCCCGGCAATGAATGAGAGCCGTCCGCGCGCCTTCAGCCACGCCACCATGGATCAAATGCATTGACGAAAAATATTTTTAGATTAGCTTAATACCAACTTTTGCCGGATTGCTGTCCATGCGCATGACCGACACCGTCGAGGACTATCTGAAGGCACTCCTCGCCCTCACGAGCGGAGGGGAGGCGGCGGGGACCGTCGCGCTTGCCGAGCTGCTCGGCATCAGCGCGGCCGCAGCCACCGCCATGCTGAAGCGCCTCACGGCTGCCGGGCTCGCGGACCACGCGCCGTACCATGGTGTCCGTCTCACCCGGCGAGGGCACGACGAGGCAGTGCGCGTGGTGCGGCGGCACCGCGTTCTCGAAACCTTTCTGGTCCACGAGCTGGGCTACGACGTTGGCGCCGTGCACACGGAGGCCGAGCGGCTGGAGCACGCCGCTTCGGATGAACTGATCGACGCGATGTCGCGCTGCCTCGGCTTTCCAGAGCGCGACCCGCACGGATCGCCCATCCCTGCTCGCCCGCGGCGGCCGAGGTGCGCGGCGGGCGGTACCATTCCGAAGATCATGGCCGGCGCGCCTCGCGCGGCGTAAAGGAGAATGACCGATGGAGGACAACGAACGCCTGACCGACGCCGCCGGACGTGACGCGGCACCTGCAGCCCCCGGGCTCACCCGGCGCGAGCTGCTCCGGGCCGGAGTGATGGGCGGCGCCGCGCTGGCCACCGCGGCGGGCGCGCTGACGCTCCCCCGGCCGGCCGCCGGGAACGTGGTCGTGGGTGGCGGCCCCCTGGGCGCCCACGGATCGCACGAGAGCATGATGGCCGTGGGCGAACTGCGGCCGGGCGGGTTCGATCCGGCAGCGTTCCTGGCCGACTTCGACGGCGGCACCGTCTCCCGTCTCCCCTCCGGGCAAACGCTCCGGGAGTACGAGATCGTGGCGATGGAGCGCGAGATCGAGGTGGCGCCGGGGGTCTTCTTCCCCGCCTGGACGTACAACGGCCAGGTGCCGGGGCCCACCATCCGCTGCACCGAGGGCGACCGCCTGCGCGTGAACTTCCTCAACGGGAGCTCCCACCCCCACACCATCCACTTCCACGGCATCCACCCCGCCGGGATGGACGGCTCCTTCGAGATCGTCCCGCCAGGAGGAAGGTTCCTGTACGAGTTCGACGCCGAGCCCTTTGGCCTGCACCTGTACCACTGCCACGCCGTCCCCCTCAAGCGGCACATCCACAAGGGGCTTTACGGCGTCTTCATCATCGACCCTCCCGGCGGCCGGCCGGCTGCCCAGGAGCTGGTGATGGTGATGAACGGCTTCGACACCAACCTCGACGGCGAGAACGAGGTGTACGCGGTGAACACGGTGGCGCACCACTACCAGAAGCACCCGATCCCGGTGCGCCTGGGCGAGCTGGTGCGCGTGTACCTGGTGAACCTCACCGAGTTCGATCTGATCAACTCCCTGCACCTGCACGGGAACCTGTTCCGCTGCTATCGCACGGGGACGGACCTGGAGCGCTACGAGTACACCGACACGGTCATGCTCTGCCAGGGCGAGCGCTCCGTGCTGGAGTTCTCCTTCAAGTACCCGGGCAAGTACATGTTCCACGCGCACCAGAGCGAGTTTGCCGAACTGGGGTGGACGGGCGTGTTCGATGTCCGGGAGGGTCCTCATGCCTGAGACCGTGACACGCCAGGCCACGCCGGCGGCGACGGCCGAGCCGGCCGAGTCTCTTACCCCGAGCGAGCCCCCCGAGCGGGACGCGGCGTTCTCAGTTCCGGCGTGGGTCAAGGGGGCGGGGCCGCTCCTCCTGCTGGCCCTGCTGGTGCTCGGGTTCCTGCGCTTCGGGCCCGTGGGCGTATTCCGCAAGGGCTTCCCACCCGTCGAGGAGCTTTCCATCGAGCGGATCACGCTTCCCCGGCCGGGCGAGGTCCGCGTGCGGGTCATCAACAGCGGCCCCGAGCCCGTGACCATCGCCCAGGTGCTGGTTGACGAGGCGGCGTGGGCGCACTCGCTGGACGGCGGACGCACGCTGGGCCGGCTGGATCGGCGTACGCTGAGCATCCCGTACCCGTGGGTGGAGGGGGAGCCGGTCGCGGTGACGCTGGTCACCTCCACCGGGCTCACCTTCGAAGGCGAGGTGGCGGTCGCGACGGAGACACCGCGGGCCAGCGGCCGCTTCGTCGGCACGTTCGCGCTGCTCGGCGTTTACGCGGGGGTGATCCCGGTCTTCCTGGGCCTGCTCTGGCTGCCGTTCCTGCGCACGCTCGCGCGCCGGTGGATGGATTTCTTCCTGAGCCTCACGGTGGGGCTGCTGGTGTTCCTGGGCATCGACGCGCTGGCCGAGGCGCTGGAGTTCGCCGGACGGGTGCCGGGGCCCTACCAGGGCCTCGGGCTGGTGCTGCTGGGGGTGGCGGGGACGCCGCTGGCGCTCGGCGCGCTGAGGCGGCCGGGGAGCGCTGAGCGGGGAGCTGCGTCACCGTTCGCCGTGGCGACGCTGGTGGCGGCGGGGATCGGGCTGCACAACCTGGGGGAGGGGCTGCTGATCGGGAGCGCCTACGCTACCGGCGAGATCGCGCTCGGCACCTTCCTGGTGGTCGGCTTCCTCATCCACAACACCACCGAGGGGCTCGGGATCGTGGCGCCCCTGGCGCGGGTGCGTCCCTCGCTGGGCCGCCTGCTCCGGCTGGGCGCCTTGGCGGGGGTGCCCACGGTGCTCGGCGCCTGGATCGGGGGCTTCACCTACTCCCCGTTCTGGACCACGCTGTTCTTCGCGGTCGGCGTGGGGGCCATCGCGCAGGTGGTCTTCGTCCTCTGGCGCATGCTCGCCGGCCCGGAGGGAGAGGGAACGCTCCTGCGGCCGCTGAACGCGGCGGGGCTGTTCGCCGGCATGCTGGTGATGTACGCGACCGGGCTGCTGGTGCCCGCCTGAACCGTCTCGATCGAGAACCGGACTCCCATGAAGCGCACACTGACCGTCCTCCTCCTGCTCGCCGCTCCTCCCCTGCTCGCGCAGGCGGGGCCCCCAGCGCCGATCCAGGACAACAGCTTCCTGATCGAGGAGGCGTACAACCAGGAGTCAGGGGTGGTGCAGCACATCAGCGCCTTTGCGCTGGAAGACGGCGGGCGCTCGTGGGCGTACGGCTTCACGCAGGAGTGGCCGATCTTCGGACGGCGTCACCAGGCGAGCTTCACCGTGCCGCTGCAGAACACGGGCGATTCGTTCAG
>NZ_DASURI010000225.1:0-20807 GCF_036280135.1 Longimicrobium sp. | reverse complement strand
GGGGGAAGGGCAGGGGATGGGGGGCGCCCCGCTGCCGCGATGTCCATCCCCGTCCGGCAGAACCTCTCAACCGCGCGTGATGTCAGGATCGTAGTCACCCGATCAGCCGATCACCCGATCCGCGATCTCGTCCACGTGCTCGAAGAACATCTCGGGCTTCAGCGCGCGGAGGGCGTCCGGCGTGGCGAAGCCCCAGCCGACGGCGCCGAACGCCATCCCCGCCGCGCGCGACGCGTGAAGGTCGCGGATCTCGTCGCCGATGCTGATGGCGCGCGACGCGGGGACGCCGCTGGCGCGCAGCACCTTTCGCATCTTGGGCTGCTTGCCAAAGATGGACGCGCCGCCCTCCACGTGGCGAACGAGCGCCGCGCTCTCCGGCCCCAGCACGCGGCGTACGTTCTCGGCGGAGTTGCTGGTGACGACGGCGATGCGCACGCCCGCGTCCGCCAGGCGCCGCAGCATGGCCTCCACACCGGGAAAGAGCTCGATGCGGTGGAGGTCGGCCGCCATCCGCGCGCGGAGGGAGCGCGCGATCATCGGCATCTTCCACATGGACACGCGCATGTGCCGCATGATGCGCCGGCCGTCGTATCCGCGCAGCATCTCCACCTCGTGCGGCTCGATGCGCCGAAAGCCGAAGCGGGGCGCGCAGTCGTTCAGCGCGGCCAGGAACCAGGGGAACGAATCCGCCAGCGTGCCATCGAAGTCGAAGATGGCCAGCTCGTATCTCATCTGCCGATCGATCCGTAAAACGTGAGCGGGCGCGGAGGCTGAACGTGCCTCCGCGCCCATCCGTCATCCGTCCGAAGCTGCGTCGGCCGCCGCACTGGCGCAAGGCGGTCCGGGCTTAAGGCTGTCCCAGCGGCGGGTTCACCCGCTCGGACTGGGGCTCGGCGACGTCCGCCCGATCTCCCGTCGCTCATGACGTGCCTCTGCCGATCGCGACGCCTCTCACCCCGCCACCTGCACCAGGTCGCAGTAGGCGAAACGCTCGTCGCGCAGCACCACCTCGCCGGGCGTGTAGCGGACCGGCGATGCGAAGCCGGGGCCGTCCGAGACGAACGTGTGGAACTCGCCGCGCTCGCCGCATGGGTCCGCGCCGGGCGGAAGGTCCGCGAGCAGCGCGGCGTCGTACATCCGCCCGGCGAACGACGCATCCAGCTGCTGCGTGTCCACGCACACGAGCCGCGCCCGGAACCCGCGGCCGATCACCTCGTCCGCCAGCGCCGCCGGCGCCTGGCCCCACAGCGGGAACAGCGCGCCAAAGCCCAGCGACCCCACCAGGTTTTCGCGGTACCCCCGCACGTCCTCCAGGAAGATGTCGCCGAACGCGATCCGCCGCACGGCCGGCCACTGCTCGCGGATCCGTGCCAGCGCGTCGGCCGTGGCGCGCTCGTACGCGTCGTTGCTGGATTGCGGCTGCAGCGCGACCTCGTGCACGGGCAGCCCCAGCGACGCGGCCTGCGCGTGCAGCAGCGCCCGGCGCACCCCGTGGATGCTGATGCGGTCGTAGCCCTCCGTGACCGTCGTCATCAGCCCCACGACCTCCACGCCGGGCATCTCGCGCAGGCGGGCCAGCGCCAGCGCGCTGTCCTTGCCCCCGCTCCAGCTCAGGACCAACGGCTCACGTTCGGGTGACGGCATCGTTCCGGATCACGCTGTTGAAGCCCTCGCGGTTGTGGGGCGTTCCGCGGTCGTCGCGGCGGCTTACGTCGGTTCCTGCCGCACGCCGCTGTTGTGCACACCGGCCCTGCCCGAGCCACCAAAGACCGTGACGCCGCCCGTGCCGGGGCAGTCCGCGCAGGCGGACTTTGCGAATTCCCAGCGGCGAATCCATTCCGGCTGGGAGACGGCCTTTACCGGATCCGGTCCGCGATCGGCTCGGGCGCTCGGGCCGGGGCACGAAGATGCCGCGCGTGATCCGTCCCGGGCAAGCTGCTCACGCCGTCGCGGCGAGGCGCTGGCCGGGGGCGAAGCGGACGGGCAGGCGCGACGGGCCGTGGACGTGAAGGGCGCTCCGCGGCTGCCACGGCGCGTCGTCCGCGCGCTCCAGGTCGCGCAGCCGCTCCAGCACGTCCGCCAGGGCGATGCGCGCCTCCAGGCGGGCCAGCGGCGCGCCGATGCAATAGTGGATGCCGTGCCCGAACGCGAGGTGCGGATTGGGGTCGCGCGCCACGTCGAACCGGTGCGGATGGGCGAAGTGCGCCGGGTCGCGGTTGGCCGCGCCGATCACGGGCAGCACCATCCGCCCGGCGGGGATGGTCTGCCCGTGCATCTCCACGTCGTGGCGGGCGAAGCGGAACATCCACTGCACGGGCGAGCGGAACCGCATCACCTCTTCGATGGCGGACGGCAGCAGCTCGGGACCGGCGCGCAGGCGGGCCAGTTGATCCGGATGGTCCAGCAGGCAGAGGACGGCGTTGTTGATGAGGTTGGTCGTCGTCTCGTTGCCGGCGACGAGCAGCAGCTGCACGAAGCCCAGGATCTCGTCGTCCGTGAGCCGCTGGCCCTCCACCTCGGCCTGCACCAGGCGGGTGAGCAGGTCGTCGGCAGGAACGGTGCGGCGGTCGTCCGTCAGCCGCGCCACGTAGTCCCGCATCTCCGCGTGGGCGGCGCGGTACGCGCGCGAGGCCGCCTCCGCCTCGTCCGAGCCGGGGAGCGCGTGGCTCAGCCCCAGGACGGCGTCGCTCCAGCGGCCGAAGGTGGCGCGGTCCTGCACGGGGATGCCCAGCATCTCCGCGATCACCAGCATGGGCAGCGGACCGGCGAAGTCCGCCGCCAGGTCCATCTCGCCGCGCTCGATGGCGCGGTCCAGCAGCGCGCGCGACAGCCAGCGGATGCGCGGCTCCATCCCCGCCACGCCGCGCGGCGTGAACGCGCGGGAGACCAGCGCGCGAAGGGCCGTGTGCCGCGGCGGATCGTGGAAGATGAACCAGTCGGGATGCGGCTGCCCTGCCGCCGCGCCGCTGGAGCTGAACGCGGCATGGTCGTGCAGGGCGCGCCGCACGCCGTCGTAGTCGAAGACCATCCACGCGCCGGATCCCGGGTCGTGCAGCAGCGGCGACTCCGCGCGCAGCCGGTCGTACGCGGCGAACGGATCGCGCCGCAGGTCGTCGGAGAAAAGCTGCTGGATCATCCTCGTCCCCCATCGGCGGAGTGTTCGCCCGCGGACCCGTCCGGCGCGAAGGTGCGCAGGACGGTGTCCACGCAGTCCGTCGCGAGGGCCGCGTCCACGGGGCCGCCGGTGATCAGGAAGCGGTAGAACATGGGCCCGTGCAGCAGGTGCAGCGCGAGCTCCAGGTCCACGTCCTGGCGCAGGTCGCCGCGGGCCATGCCGCGCCGCAGCACGCGCCGCACGGCCTCCTCGCGTATCCCCACGAACCCCGTGCGCACTGCATCGGCGATGGGCGCGCTGCGGGCCATTGCTGCCACGAGGCCGGAGAGGAGCGCGGCGGACGCGGGATCCTCGTACATGCGCAGGGTGGCCGTCATCAGCGCCAGCAGGTCGCCGCGCGTGCTCCCCGTGTCGGGATCCGGGACGGCCGCGACGATCCGGCCGATGGCCTCGACGACGAGCGCCTCGCGCGATTTCCATCGCCGGTAGACGGTGGCTTTGCCCACGCCGGCGCGCGCGGCGATGCCCTCCATGGTCACCGCGTCGTATCCCACGTCGCGGATGAGGTCGATGGATGCCGTGAGGATGGCTGTGTGTGCCTCCTCGCTGCGCGGCCGCCCCGGCCCCTGCCGATCTGATTCGATACGCTCGTGTTCCATAATTAAGCACACTAGCAACCTCTATTCCAGAACGCAAGCGTATCGAAAACAACTGCAACAAATTTTCTCACGCAGAGGGAGCAGAGGCAGCAGAGTACTTCATCGCGCGAACGAAGTACTCTGCGCCTCTGCGGCTCTGCGTGAGAATTCAGTAAAAATCTGGTGATGCTTGATTTACGCGCCGCTCATGAGGGCCACGCAGCGCGCGGAGGTCGCCTCGGGCGTGAGCACCACGCGCTGGAACTCCACCGTGCCGCGGCCCGCCGGCAGGTAGCGGATCACGCGCTCCGTGCCGCCGTCGTCCACGCGGTACGCCAGCTCCACGCTCCCGTCGCCGGGCTGGCCGGCCTCGCGGCGAAGGAGCCGCATGCCGTCGCGCATGCCGGCGGCGTACGCGGGCCCGGCCGGATCCACCCCCGTCACCACGTTGCCCGCCGCCGTTGTGGCCCCCGCGTCGAACCCGCGGCTGAAGTCCGGCTGCGTCGCCGTCTCCACCCGCGCGCAGGTGCCGTAGAGGTCCGCCGGCAGCACGACGGGCTCGCCGCCGTCCAGGTGCAGGGCCAGCGCGCCCAGCACGTCCATGTCGAAGCGTCGCATCAGCACGGCCGAAAAGAGCGTCTCGGCGTCCGTCCCCGTGCCGCGCTCCGCCAGCTGCCGCGCGGTGACCCGCATCTCCCGCAGCACGTCGTCCAGGTCCGCGCGGCCCCCCGTGTGGCGGCGGATGCGGTCGTCCAGCAGCAGCCCCAGCAGGTGCCCGCGGTCGTACGGCAGCTGCCGAACGTTAGCGTCCGTCCAGAACTTGGCCGCCACCTCCGCCGACGTCGCCAGCCGCGCCGGCGACGACGCGTTGCGCAGCAGCGTGCGGTTCACCTCGGCCACGAAGTCCGCGGGCGTCCACAGGCCGGCGCGCAGCAGCACGCGGCCCGCGTAGAAGTCCGTGAAGCCCTCGCTGAGCCAGAAGCCCGACGCCTCGTCCGCGCTGGGCCCGCCCACCTCGCGCGCGATCCACGTGTGCATGTACTCGTGGGCGAGGAACCGTTGCGCCTCGGCGAGGGGAAAGTTGGGCGTGGACGCCACGGAGAACGCGTCCGACCGCGCCGTGCCCGAGAACGAGTAGCCCGTGCCCATCCCGCCCAGCGGCGCCAGCTGCACCACGAACGGCCGGCCCCCGTCGCCCCAGAACGCGTTCTCCGCGTGGATGATCCGGGCCACGGCGTCCGCGAAGGCGTCGGCCTCGAAGGGCCAGCTGCCCTGCACGGCCACGCGCAGGGGCGCGCCGTCCACCATCCGCTCCGTCACGCGCAGGTCCGCGCCGCCCAGCGTGGCGCTCTCGATGACGTCGTTCACCACGCCGGGGCGGCTGCCGTCGTGGATGTGGTCCAGGTCCGAGGCCATCCGCCACCCGGCGGGAAAGGCGCCCCACGCGAACCCCGCGGGCGACTGGTCGCGGCCGGCGGGCACGGCGAACACGCCCTCGCCGTGGAAGAAGAACCAATCCGGGTGGACGATGGGCCGCGCCTTTTGCCAGCCGAAGCCCGGCTCGCCCGCGTACGCCGTCGTCACGCGGTAGCGGACGACGAGCGGCGCGCCCGGCGCGTGCGTCAGGATGCGCGATTCCTCGCCCGAGTCGCGGACCGCCGTGGCGCCGCGGACGGTGAGCGAGTCCAGCTGGTGCCACAGCGAGTCGCTGCCGGCCCATTCGCCGGGCAGGTACAGCTGCGTCTCGCCGTCCGCGTCGCCGCTGAAGCGCATCTCCACGGTGAGCGCGGCGAGGGCGCTGTCCCGCATGACGGGCGCGACGGAGTAGTGGACGGAATCGGCGGATTGCGCCGCGGCCGGTGCGGCCAGCGCGGCGGATATCGAGCAAATGCCCAGGATGCGAGCGAGCATGGGACGTGTGTCTGGAAGGAATCTGGACCCGCGTTCGTGCCCGCCTCGTACGGCGCGGGGTGCGGTCGGTTTCAGGGGAGGGGGAATGAGGGAGGCGGAGGGAAGATGGCGATGCGGGATGGCGGATGCGGGGAGATCGATCGGGCGAGTGTTGCCGAGGATGGCGGAGCCCGCGCGGGGGACCCGGCGAATGAATTCGCGGCACCGAAAACGTGATGTCGGCCTTCGCCGACAGCTCCTGCCGCGCGCCGTGGCGTGTGCACCGGAGCGCGGTCCGAGCCATTTCGGACCGCCGCCATCTCGCCGGGTGGCGGCCCGCGTTGGTGGTTGAAGCCCTGTTCGCATCGCGTGTCAGCGCGAGACAGGGCTTATGGCGGTCCCAGCGGCGGGTTTACCCGCTCAGGCTGGATGTCGGGCTTGGATTCCGATCCTCCGGCCCGACATACACTCTCCGCGATCCTCCCGCCTTACATCCACCCTCCGCTCGGGGCCCCGCCTCATCCTAACCGCCCGCCAAGCCGCGGACGATCTTGGCGGTGGTGACGACCTGGCCCGTGTGGCGGGACGTGTGCTCGCCGGCGTGGTACAGCAGGCCGCGCACGCTCGACGGCAGCTGCTTGCGGCCCACGCCGCGCGGCTCGTCCAGCGACGCGTCGGGCGTGGCGCGCAGCTGGTCCAGCGCGCGGTCGATGGTGGCGCGCGCGTGCGCCAGCAGCTCGCCCGCCGACGCGCCGGGCTCCTGCTCCGCGCGCAGGAACGCGAGCTGTGCATCCGTCAGCGGCTCGCCGCGCGCGTAGGTCGTCAGGCGGTCCAGGCTGCCGGCCAAGTGGCGGATGTGGAACCCCGCCGCCGCCGCGCCTCCGGGCCGTGCCCACAGCTCCTCCGTGGAAAGGCCCGACGCGGCGGCCTCCAGGTCTTCCATGGCCTGCAACAGGGCGTGCGCCACGGGCTGCAGCGCATCGCCGATCCCGTCCACCCGCACGCCGCGCATCCAGAACTCCGGCTGGCTCATCCGCTCGATCTCCGTTGGTCGTCCATGCGTATGCCGGGCTCCATTCTACGCGCCGGCGGGCGGATGGGCGATGGGACGGCGCTGGCGCGGCTCGTGCAACGGGGGCGCGGCTCCAGGCGTGGGCAAACCGTGATCCGGGAGGAGCATATGGGCATGGGAGGCAAGCTGATGTGGGCCGTGGCGGGGAGTGCCGCGAGCAAGATGGCCCGCAACTACACGCGCAAGTCGCTGCACACCAGCTACGGCGCGCCGCGTTTGCCGCGCAAGGCGCGCCGCCAGAGCGGGTTGGGGATGATGCTGGGATGGGCCATCCTGACGGGCGTGATCATGGCCCTGGCCGACATGTTCAAGGAACAGGGCAAGGATACCGTCCAGGCCCGCTGACAAAAAATCGGTACGAAGGTACGGACGTACGGGATCGGGGATGATGCGGATCGACGTCCGCGCCGGTGCGATGCCGGCGCGGACGTTGTTCTTCCAGCGTGCGGGCGTCCGAGTAAAAGGTAGGTGGGGCACGTCCCCAGCCGGAGCGAATGAATTCGCCGCTGGAACTTCGCGAAGTCCGCCTTCGCGGACTGCCCCAGCGAAGGCTGCCCGTGTGCACCGGGGGCGTGCCCGGAGCCGTTGAAGCCCCGTTCGCAGAGCGCGTCAGCGCGAGACGGGGCTTACCGCGGTCTCAGCGGCGGGTTTACCCGCTCCGGCCCGATGCCCGCCCTCCATCCGTGAACTCGCCCGCTCGCGATCCACTTCCGCACTTTCGCACTTTCGCACTTTCGCACTCCCCTCCTTACATTGTCCCTCCGAGGCCGCCGACGGCCCGCACACACCCAGAACCCGTGACGGACGCCGCATGGAGAACATGCTCTTCTACGCCCATTCCGGGCTTCGCTTCCTGGTGCTGCTCACCGCGGCCATGGCCGCCGCCGTGCTGCTGTGGGGCTGGCGCTCGGGACGCCCGTTCGGCGGGCAGTCGCGCGCCATCACGTCCGTGTTCATCGGCACGCTGGACCTGCAGGTGCTGCTGGGCATCGGCACGGTGCTCGTGCGGCCGTGGTACGGCGCCCTCATCGGCCACCTGGTGATGATGGTGGCCGCCGCCGCCGCCGCGCACGCCATCACCGTCTACGGCCGCAAGCAGCCGGACCCTCGCCGCGCGCACCTCGTCTCGTTCTTCGGCGTGCTGCTGGCGCTGCTGCTCATCCTGGGCGGCATCATGGCCATCCGCCCCAGCCCGTTCCACATGACGCCGGGCGCCGGCGCCACCGCCACCTCCACCGGCTGATCCAGCGTGTCAGACCTTCATACGAACCCCCTTGATCCCCACGCGCCGGGCGCGGTGGAAGGCAGCGACGGCATCCTCGTCATCCGCGGCAGCGGCACGCACCGCGCGTGGAACGGCATCCGCTACAAGACGGGGATGCACGCCGGCAACGTGGGCTCGCGCAGGCTCTCCATGAACGTGGCCACCATCCCGCCCGGGGCGGTGGCCCACGCGCACGTGCACGTGGACTTCGAGGTCATGCTGTACATCCTGCAGGGCCGCGTGCGCCACGAGTACGGTGACCACCTGCGGCTGAGCGTGGAGAACGGGCCCGGCGACTTCATCTTCATCGAGCCGGGCGTGCCGCACGAGGTGTTCAACCTGAGCGACGCGGAGCCCGTGATGGCCGTCGTCGCGCGCTCCGACGCGGGCGAGTGGGAGCACATCGTGGTCTACGACCGCGAGACGGGGGAGCTGGGCACCGGCAACGAACCCGCGCCCCGTGCCTGATCCGCATCCGCCACCGGGATGCGTTTCGATGGAGATGAGCTGCCGCGCAACCTGGAGGCGCGTGCGCTCGTAGGGCACCACGGCCGGGCGCGAATCCGCGTCCGGCCGTGAACTTTTCTGACGAGGCAGACGAGATCCCATGAGGTTCATCCGATCGGCCGCTGCGGCCGCGGTCCTGCTGGCGGCGCATCCCCTGGCGGCGCAGGAGACGTGGCTGCGGGGCGAGTGGGGCGGGGCGCTGGAGGTCCCGGGCACCCCCCTGCGCCTGGGCCTGACCGTCACCGACAGCGCGGGCACGCTCCACGCCCGGTTCCGCAGCGTGGACCAGGGCGACGCGGAGTTCGCCGCCACGGTGCGCACGGTGGGTGACAGCGCGATCTTCGAAGCCGCGCGCGTGGGCGCCACGTACCGCGCCGTGCGCGTGGGGCGCGACACCCTGCGCGGCGAGTGGACGCAGGGCCCCGGCACCCTGCCCATGACGATGACGCGCGGTGCCCTGCCGCGCGGCCGGGCCATGCGCCGCCCGCAACACCCGCAGCCGCCGTTCCCGTATCGCTCGGAAGACGTCACGGTGGAATCCGTCCCCGGCGTGCGGCTGGCGGGGACGCTCACCCTGCCGACGGGCGCCGGACCGCATCCGGCCGTGGTGCTCGTCTCCGGCTCGGGCGCGCAGGACCGCGACGAGACGCTGGTGGGCCACAAGCCGTTCCTGGTGCTGTCGGATTACCTCACGCGCAACGGCATCGCCGTGCTGCGGCTGGACGACCGGGGCACGGGCCGGTCCACCGGCAGCTTCGCGGCGTCCACGTCGGAGGACTTCGCGCGGGACGCGGCGGCGGCCCTGCGCTGGCTGCGGGCGCGGCCGGAGGTGCGGGACGACGCCGTGGGCATCGTGGGCCACAGCGAAGGCGGGATGATCGGGCCCATGGTCGCCGCGCGGTACCCGGACGACGTGAACTTCCTGGTGCTGCTGGCCGGCCCCGGCATGCCCTCGGCGGATCTGCTGATGCTGCAGGGCGCGCTCATCAGCCGGGCGGACGGCGATTCGGAGGCGGAGGTGCAGCGGACGCTGACGCTGCAGCGTGAGCTGTTCGGCGCCATCGCGCAGACGGCGGACAGCACGGCCCTGCACGCGCGGCTGCGCGAGATCACCGCGCGCTTCCGGGCGTCGCTCACGGCGGAGGAGCGTGCGCAGCCGGCGTACTCCGACGCCACGATGGAGGCCACGCTGGGCACGCTGGTGTCGCCGTGGTACCGCTGGTTCGTCCGCTACGACCCGGCGCCGGCCCTGCGCGCCACGCGCGTGCCCGTACTGGCGCTGAACGGCTCGAAGGACCTGCAGGTGCCGGCGGACGAGAACCTGGGCGGCATCGCGCGGGCCCTGCGCGCCGCCGGCAACCGCGACGTGACGACCGAGGCGCTGCCCGGCCTGAACCACCTGTTCCAGACCGCGACCACCGGCGCGCCCAGCGAGTACGGGCAGATCGAGGAGACGATCGCGCCCGTGGTGCTGGAGCGGGTGACGGCGTGGATTCGTGCGCGGTTCGTGACGGGCAGGGAATAGGGAACAGGGAATAGGGAATAGCCTGCAACGGCGTTGAACTCTGGGGGGACAGGGGACAGGTTACAGGGGACAGCCGACAACGGCGAATGGCGCGGGGTGCGTGCCGATCGGGCGGAGCCCAGCCGAGGTCGGAATCCGGACGGGCTGGCGGGCCCCGCGCCTGAGCGGCTAAAGCCGCCGCTCGGAATGCGGTACGCCCCGTCCCGCGCTGACGCGCTCTGCGAACAAGGCTTCAACAACTCCGGACGCCGCCTCTCGCGCACGAGGGCGGCGTTCTCATTCGCGCGAACCGAATCGCAGGGCTCAATGGCGCGCCGGTGCACGCGGGACGCCCTCCGCTGGGGCAGTCCGCGAAGGCGGACTTCGTGCCTTTCCAGCGGCGAATTCATTCGCTCCGGCTGGGGGGCGGCCTACTCCTCCGCCTGCCCGATCTCCTCGAAGAAGTCATCCTCATCCGCGCGCGCCTCCGGCTCCGCCACGCGAGGACGATGATCCGCTGCGCCGTCCGCATCCACCGCGCCCGCCCAACTCGCCCCGTTTGAATCCGGCGCGTCCTTCGCGTCTTCCCCATCACCCGCAGTCGCCGCGCCCTCCGCGTCCGGACGCAGGCGGCGGGTGAGGGGGTACGGGAAGAAGTCGGGGATCTCGCCGCGGGCCTGCTTGCGCTGCATCTCGCGCCAAAAGGCAGGCGTCAGCAGGTCGGCGTGCGCGTCCAGGAACGCCGTGCGCAGCTCGCCCGGCGGAACCAGGAACGGCAGCCACTGCTCCGGGAACACGTCTCGGTCATCCACCGCGAAGAACGGTTCAGCGCTCATCTCCTCCTCGTGGCTGCTGGCGGACGGCAGCGCGCGAAACTTCATCTCCGTCAGCAGCGCCAGCTCGTCGTAGTCGTAGAAGATCACCCGCCCGTGCCGCGACACGCCGAAGTTCTTCATCAGCAGGTCGCCGGGAAAGATGTTGCTGCACGCCAGGTCGCGGATGGCGTTGCCGTACTCGATCACCGCCGCCTTTGCCGCATCGGGCGCCGACTCGCGCACGTACAGGTCCAGCGGACGGATGCGCCGCTCCGTGTACAGGTGCCGCACGACGACGTGGTCGCCTTCGATCCACACGCTTTCGGCCGCCGCCGACAGCAGCTCGTCCAGCAGCCCGGCATCGAACCGGTCGCGGGGAAACTGCAGGAACTCGAACTCCTGCGCGTCGGCCAGGCGCCCCACGCGGTCCCGCGCGAACACGAAGCGGTAGCGCTCCATCACCTGCTCGCGCGACGCGTCCTTGGGCGCGCCGAAGCGGTCGCGGATGACCTTGAAGACCACGTTGAACGCGGGGAGGGTGAAGACGATCATCACCAGCCCGGGGATGCCCTCCGCCGGCTCCAGGCGCGCCGCGGGGTGCGCCAGCTGCGCCGTGAGCGCGCGGTACAGCTCCGTCTTGCCGTGCCGATGATGGCCGATGGACGTGTACAGCTCGTGGATGGGCTTGAGCGGCATGAGCGTCCGCAGGAACGCCACCGTCTCGCGCGGCCGCGCCGTGTCCGCGTGAAAGTACGACCGCGCGAAGCTGAACACGCGCGACACGTCGTCACGGTCCAGCAGCACGGCGTCCGGCCGCACGCCCTCCGCCGGGTGCGACAACGGGACGAGCAGCGGATGCAGGTCTCCCGCGGCCCGCAGCCGCGCCACCACGTACGCGCCCTTGTTGCGATAGAAGAGGAACGGCAGCCACTCCACCTCGCGCACGGCGTCCGCCGCGTCCCCCAGCGCCTCCCGCGCGGCGCGGGCGCACGCCGCCGCGTCCCCCGCGAGGTCGGCGAACGCGTCCGCCAGCCCCGTCTCGCGGAACAGCGTCTCGAAGAGGGCCGGGGTCACGCCCTCCGCGTCCGCGCGACGCGCGAGCGGCGCGCCGTCGCCGCTCAGGGGCGTGCCGGGCTCCGCCGTGAAATCCGTGGCCGTGTTCACGCCGCGCGTCCGCAGCACCCGCCGCACGACGGAGTTGAAGAACGTGCGGGCCACGTCGCAGTCCGCCCGTGCCTCGGACAGCTCCGCGTAGCGCGCCTTGACGGCCGGCGCGTCGTCCAGCGCGTCGCGCACCTCGTCCACCGTCCGCCGCACCCAGTACGAAAAGACGTGCAGGCGCTCCGTGCCATCCCGCTGGCCGTCGCCCCACGCGCGCGCCAGGAAGCGGTCCTGCGCGCGGCGGGTGATCTCCAGGAACGCGTCCAGGTAGCGCTCGTAGGCGCGCAGGATGTGCTCCGCGGCGCCGTCCCGCGTCGCCGCGCGCGAGCGGTCCAGGGGATGATGCAGGATGTCCATGCCGCGCGCGCTGAGCAGGATCGGCGCCACGCGTCCGGCCGTGCTCGACCCCGTCGGGCGGATGAACGGACGCGGCCCCCGGCATCGTCGCCGGGGGCCGCGTCCGTCCATCAACGTCAGGTACCGGTCAGGGGCAGGGGCAGCGCTGGGGCGCGTCGCTGCCAAAGCTCATGCAGAACCCGCAGGTGTCGTCGCCCAGGTTGACCGTGTAGTCCTGCGTGGTGCACCCCGCGCAGCTCAGCTGACCGCCCGTGGGAGCGGGTCCGGTCGTGCACGGTCCTGGGCAGCTGGCACCGGTGCCCACGGGGCACTCGATGGGATCCGTGCCGATGACGCAGTACAGCTGTCCACACGTTTGCGGCCCACAGGTGCGCTCCGGGCCGCAGGTGTTGTCCACGAAGGTGCCGTGTGCTTCCACCGTCCCGCGGGGCAGCACGGGATCGGAGGTGGTGAAGGACTCCACGGAGAGGTCGTCCAGCCTGAGCTTCTTCATCGGATCGTCTTTCGTCACGGGTGATGGATGGGGGTTACACGCAGCGGCAGCGCCGTGGGAAACGGATTCGGATCACGCACAGTCGGGTGAGTTCGTGGCGCAGGTGTCCCACGAGCAGTCGAAGCACGACGGGCGCGGCGACGTGTAGGCGCAGTAGCAGGTATCCTGGCACCAGGTGAGCTCCTGGCAGCTGTCCGCGCCCGTGCACAGGGGCGTGACCGCGTTTCCATGGACGGTCCCCATCCGCTCCGTCTGCTCCGCGGCCTCGAACGACTCCACCTGCAGCGTATCTACATCCAGCGTCAGCTTGCGCATGGCGATCTCCGGGAGAGGGAAAAAGAAGACGGGCCCCGGCCGGGGTGGCCGGGAGCCCGTCAGACGCAGCCCGTGACATCGAAGCTCGGACAGTCGCCTCCCAGCGAGCACGGGTCGCACGACGGCTGCGGCCCGGAGTGGGGGCACAGGCAGGTGAGGCACGCCGTCACGGCGCAGCTCTCGCCGCCGGAGGGATCGACGGGTTCGTCGCTGTTCGCGCGGACAGTGCCCACCCCGGGCGCGGCCCCCGCGCGCGGCGCGAACGACTCGACCTGCAGGGCATTCACGTCCAGCCTCAGCTTGCGCATGGCGCACCTCGTGGAACGAGAGAAGATGTTTCGGGATGTTCGTATAGTGTGTTGTATCGTCGCAAAAAGAAAGTAAATCGGATTCCGGAGAGTCCATCGCGGGGCTTTCGGTCCGCCGGTGGCCGTGTTGTGGCGATGGCCCCGCGGGAGTCGCGCCGGATTGCCCGCTTCCAAGGCGCCCCGACTGCGATGTCTGCTCTCTGGATGTAGTTACGTGTCGCGAATCACCGCTGGCGCATAACAATCGCGCCTCCCGAAGGGTGTAGACCCCGGCACGAAGGCGTTTTTATATTCGGGCGTTCGCCTGTGTTCTCCATCCATTTCGGAGTTGCCATGCCGGTCACGCTGCCCGACGGGCTCATCAAGGCGGTGCGCAATCGCAAGTGTGTTCTGTTCGTGGGATCGGGGCTGTCAACGCTGGCGGGGTACCCCAACTGGGGCCAGCTCATCGACCGGCTCGTTTTCGAAGCCAGGCGCAATCCCCGGGCGCGTACGGAGGGGCTGGAAGCCATCGAGGCGCGTGGCGACTACCTGACCCTGGCGGAGTTCGCGCGGGAGACGCTGCAGCCGTGGGGCTACACGGAGATCCTCAAGGAGGAGTTCGGCCGTCCGCTCGCGCCCACGGCCGCGCATCGGCTGATCGCGGCCACGGACTACCGCGGGATCGTCACCACCAACTACGACCGGCTGCTGGAGCTTGCGCTCACGCAGGTGCGGGGCGTGGTACCCAACACGTTCTCGCACGATTCGGTCTCGTCCATCGGCGCGGCGCTGTATAACCCGGAGCTGTTCCTGTTCAAGATGCACGGCGACCTGTCGTCGCCCGCCAGCATCGTGCTGTCCACGCGTGACTACGAGCGGCTCATCCTCTTCAGCCCGCACGTCCGCGCGCTGATGATGGGCCTGTTCCTGAACTGCAAGCTGCTGTTCGTGGGCTACGGGCTGCGTGACCCGGACTTCAGCCTGATCCTGCGCGAGCTTACGCTCAGCTTCGAGAACTACGTGCCCCAGCACTACGCTTTGTTCCCCAACCCGGGCCAGTTCGAGCAGGACCACCTGCAGCGGCAGATGAACATCCAGCTCATCGGCTACGATCCCGCGGACGACCATCGCGAGGTGCTGGACGTGCTGCAGGAGCTGCACGACATTGCCCCCGCGCCGCTGCCCCTGGCCGCGTGAGCCGGACCCGGCCGGCACGCCGGGGACGCATTCCGCGCCCGACGGGGAGGTGTTATCCTGTCCGCCGGGCGCGGCACGAGTCAGCGCGCGGACGATCAGAACCGGAGATGAGAGCGGATGGCGAAGGGCAAGGCGATCTTCCAGGACGAGCAGGGGCGCAGCTGGCTGGTGGAGATCCAGTACGGCCATCCCTCGCCCACGGAGCTGGGCATCTTCGCGGCGCGCTTTCAGTGTCCCGAGGATCCCGACGAGCCCGTGCGCCTGGGCTTTCTGCTGGAGGACGACGTGGAAGCAGGCGACGAGGAGGCCCTGCGCGAAGCCCTCGCCGAGTCCGATCCCGCCGAGGCCATCGGCTGACTGGCCCGCCGAGCCCGGTGCGGTGATCCGCGTCGAGCTCGCACACGCACGAGGCCTCCCGTAGCAGCCAATGAGGAGGTCTCGGCGTATCCGGGCCGCGTCCTCAAACGTGGTGCCTGTTCGAAGTCTACGCCCTCTCCCGCGCGGCTTGCGGAGAAGGCCGCGGGGAACGACCGGGGTGAGGGCCTCGAAGAGGTGAGGGCATGGGCGGCGGGGCCGTTCCGTTGTAAGTTTGTGCGCATGAGCACCGCCGCGCCGCCCCGATCCGCCGTCGAGCATTATCTCTCCGCCGCAGCCGCCGAGCTGATTCGGCGCGAGATCGCGCGCGCGCGAGGCAACGAGGTGTGCTTCATCGCGCGTGTGTCCGAGGGGGCCGAAGTGGTGGAGCCGCGCGTGCTGGCCCGCGGCCACGCCAGCGCCGTGCTGGCGCTGGTCAAGGACCCGCCGCAGCCGGGGCTGCTCATCCACAACCACCCCTCCGGTCTGCTGGAGCCGTCCGAGGCGGACTTCGCGGTGGCGGCGCGGCTGTGGGAGCTGGGCGTGGGCTTCGCCATCACGGACAACGACGCGCGCGAGCTGTACGTCGTCGTGGAGCCGCCGGAGCCCGACGAGCACGAGCCGCTGGACCTGGACGCGATCGACGCGGACCTGGGCCCCACGGGGCCGCTGGCCGTCCGCCATCCCCGTTACGAGGACCGCCCCGCCCAGCGCGCCCTCTCGCGGATGATCGCCGGCCTGTACAACACGGGCGGCGTTGGCGTCGCGGAAGCGGGGACGGGCACGGGCAAGTCCGTCGCCTACCTGCTCCCCGCCATCCGCTGGGCCCTGCAGAACGGCGAGCGAACGGTCGTCAGCACCAACACCATCAACCTGCAGGAGCAGCTGGTCGACAAGGACCTGCCGCTGCTGCGCCGCGCCCTGGGCGAGCCGTTCCGCTTTGCCCTCGTAAAGGGGCGCAGCAACTACGTCTCCATCCGCCGCGCGCTGCTCGCCAAGGCCAACGCGGGCACCCTGCTGGAGCCGGAGAAGCAGGCCGAGCTGCGCGGCATCCTGGAGTGGATGGAGACGTCGGGCGACGGCTCGCTGTCGGACCTGCCATTTCGCCCCAGCGCCGAGGTGTGGGACGAGGTGCAGAGCGAGACGGACGTGTGCCTGCGCGCCAAGTGCCCGCACTTCCAGGACTGCTTCTATCAGAAGTCCCGTCGCGAGGCGGCGCAGGCCAACGTGCTGGTGGTCAACCATCACCTGCTGTTCAGCGACCTGGCCGTGCGGCGGCTGCAGGGCAACTACACGGCGCCCGCCGTGCTGCCGCACTACCGGCGCCTCGTGCTGGACGAGGCGCACAACCTGGAAGAGGCGGCCACGAGCCACCTGGGCTCCACCGTCTCCCGCCGGGGCATATTCCGCACGCTGCGCCGGCTGGAGACGCGCGGCAAGGGGCTGCTGCCCTCGTTCCGCAACGCGCTGCTGGGGCACCCGCACAACCTTACGGCGGCGTCGGCGGTGGACATCATCGACCAGACGCTGGAGCCGTCGCTGGAGGGCGCGCGCGAGCGGGCGGCGGCCGTCTTCTCGTTCCTGAGCGACGTGTTCGCGGGGAGCGAGCCCGTGGTGCGGCTGGAGGACAACTTCGACGCGCACCCCATCTGGGTGCTGGGGCTGGACGACGCGCTCAGCGCCCTGCTGGAGAACCTGGCGAAGCTCCTCGCCGGCTTCGAGCAGCTCAAGGAGCGCGTGCAGGCCGACGAGCAGCTCAAGCAGGGGCTGGAGGCGCAGATGGTGGAGCTGCGGGGATCGGCCAACCGCATCGGCGCCATGGCGGACGGGCTGCGGGGCGCCCTGCGGCCCGGCGAGGGCGAGCAGAAGATGGTGCGGTGGATGGAGCGCCAGCCTCCGCGCGACGGCCGCGAGGGCAACCTCACGCTGAACGCCGCGCCGCTGGACCTGTCGGCCGTGCTGCGCGACGCCGTGTTCGAGAAGGTGCCCACGGTGGTCCTCACGTCGGCCACGCTGGCCACGCAGGGCAACTTTCGCTTCATCCGCCAGCGGCTGGGCATCGGCACCTTCTTCGCCGAGGAGTTCAACGTGGAGGAGAACGTGTTTCCCTCCCCGTTCAACTACGAAAAGCAGACGCTGCTCTGCGTCCCCACGGACCTGCCCACGCCGGCCGGCGAGTACGATCCGCGCCACGACGAGGCCACCATCCGCGCCACGCTGGAGCTGGCAAAGATCAGCGACGGGGGGATCTTCGTCCTCTTCACCAGCTACCGCGCCCTGCGGCACGTGGCCAACGAGCTGCGCGCGCGGCGGGCGGACCTGGACTGGCCCCTGTTCGTGCACGGCGAGGCGCCCCGGGCGCAGCTCGTGGAGCGGTTCGCCGCCAGCGGCCGCGGCATCCTGCTGGGGACGACGAGCTTCTGGGAGGGCGTGGACGTGCCCGGGCAGCCGCTGCGGGGGCTCATCATCCCCAAGCTGCCGTTCAAGGTGCCCAGCGAGCCCGTGACGGCCGCGCGCATCGAGGACATCGAGCGGCACGGCGGCAACTCGTTCGTGCAGTACATGCTGCCCCACGCGGCCATCCGCATGAAGCAGGGCTTTGGCCGGCTGGTGCGCAGCGCGGAGGACCACGGCGTGGTGCTCGTGCTGGACGGGCGCATCGTCAAGAAGAGCTACGGGCGCTACTTTGTGGATTCGCTTCCGCCCGCGCCGCTGATCAAGGCGCCGTGGAAGACGGTGAAGGATGCCATGCTGCGGTTCTACGGCGAGCGGATGGAGGCGCGGCGGGCGGGGTAGGGAACGGCAGGGAACAGGGAACAGGGAACAGGGAATAGCCTGCAACGGCTTCGTCCGCGCGGGTCGCCGAGGTCCGCTCCGTGACCGACGCCCCGGCCGAGCGAATGAATTCGCCGCTGGAAAGGCACGAAGTCCGCCTGCGCGGACTGCCCCAGTAATAGCTGGTCGAGTGCACCGACGCAGGCTGTTACGGCCCGGACGCAGCCTTCGTGCACGAGAAGGGCGTGCGGCTTCAACGACGCTAATGACGACGTCTGCGGGATGGCCGCTGACGCGACGGCCGCCCGTGTGAAGTGTATACCCTCTCCCGCGCAGTTTGCGGGAGAGGGTGCGAGCCCAAGCGAGCGGGTGAGGGCCCGCCGAGCGGGTGAGGCCCCCCCGCCGGGCCCGCTATTCCCTATTCCCTATTCCCTATTCCCTATTCCCTGCGGTTTCCCGTGCCCGAATCCCTGCCGCGCCCCAGCAAGATCGTCTGCGTGGGCCGCAACTACCTGGAGCACGCCCGCGAACTGGGCAACGACATGCCCGAGCGGCCCCTCCTCTTCCTCAAGCCGCCGTCGTCGCTCATCGCCGACGGCGAGGCCATCATCCTGCCCGCCGCCTCGCAGCGGGTGGAGCACGAGGGGGAGATCGCCGTCGTCATCGGCCGCACGGCAAAGAACGTGGCCGCGGCGGACGCGTGGGACTTCGTGGCGGGCCTGGCGCCCCTGAACGACGTGACCGCCCGCGACCTGCAGAAGGCCGACGTGCAGTTCACCCGCGGCAAGGGCTTCGACACCTTTTGCCCCCTGGGGACCATGGTGCCGCTGGACGGCATCGACCGCGACGGGCTGGAGGTGATCTGCCGGGTGAACGGCGAGGTGCGCCAGCACGGCCGCGCGGCCGACATGGCCTTCTCCATCCCGGTCCTCATCGAGTACATTTCGGCCGTGATGACGCTGGAGCCGGGCGACGTGATCGCCACGGGCACCCCGGCCGGCGTGTCGCCCCTGCAACCGGGCGACGTGGTGGAGGTGGAGATCCCCGGCATCGGCACCCTTCGCAACCCCGTGAGCGCCCCATGAAGCTTTCCCGCAACCGCCGGCTGGCCATCGTCGTCGCCCTTACTGTGGCCGCCGACTGGGCCAGCAAGGTGGCCGTCCGCAGGGAGATCCCGTTCGAGGCCGAGCGCGACGTGGTGGAAGGGTGGCTGAGCTTTCAGCACCACTTCAACAAGGGCATCGCGTTCAGCTGGTTCGCCGACATGCCCAGCTCGTGGCGCATGCCCCTGCTCGTCTTGCTGACGCTGGGGGGGATGCTCGCCACGGTGAGCATCATGCGGCAGAGCCGGGACCGGTGGATCCACGTGGCCGGCGCGCTCGTCCTGGGCGGCGCGCTGGGCAACCTGGGCGACCGGCTGGTGGACGGGGGCGTCACGGACTTCATCTTCGTCCACTTCTTTCCGTACATCTTCAACGTGGCCGACATCGCCATCTCCATCGGCGGGGCGCTGCTGGTGCTGCGGATGATCTTTGACACGGCGCGCCGCGACGAGGCCGCGCCCACTCACGCCTGACCGGACGACGGACGACGATGCCCCAGCTGGCCCGCAGGTTCACGAGCCTTCCCCCGTACCCGCTCACGGACGTCCCCGGCATCAAGCGCGACCTCAAGGCGCGCGGCGTGGACGTGATCGATCTGGGCACGGGCGACGCCGACCTGCCCCCGCCCCCCGCCGCCGTTGAGGCGCTGCGCGGCGCGGCCATGGACCCCGGCAACTCGCGCTACTCCTTTCAGCTGGGCCTGGTGGAGTTCCGCGAGGAGATCGCGCGGTGGATGCAGGCGCGCTTTGGCGTCACGGTCGATCCCATGCGCGAGGTGGCGCCGCTCATCGGCAGCAAGGAAGGCATCTTTCACCTGCCGTTCGCCTATCTGGAGCCGGGCGACGCCACCATCATCCCCGACCCGGGCTACCAGGCGTACCTGGGCGGCACGGTGCTGGCCGGCGGGCATCCGCACATCGTCCCGCTGAGGCCGGAGCACGACTTTCTCGTTCCCCTGGATTCCATCCCGGAGGACGTCGTGCGGCGGGCCAAGATCCTGTACCTGAACTACCCCAACAACCCCACGGCCGCCATCGCGCCGCGCGAGTACCTGGCGGAGTGCGTGGAGTGGTGCCGGCGGCACGACGTGATCCTGGCGTACGACAACGCGTACTCCGAGATCGCGTTCGACGGGTACCGCCCGCCGTCCATCCTGGAGATCCCGGGCGCCGGCGAGGTGGCCATCGAGTTCCACTCGCTGAGCAAGACGTACAACATGACGGGGTGGCGCATCGGCTGGGCGGTGGGCAACCCGGAGCTGGTGGCGTCGCTCACGCGCATCAAGACGTTCGCCGATACGGGGCTGCCGTTCACCATCCAGCACGCGGGCGTGGCGGCGCTGCGGTCGCACGCGGACTGGGTGCCGGGGAACGTGGCCACCTTCCAGGCACGGCGCGATGCGGCCGTGGCGGCCCTGCGCGAGGCGGGCTTCGACGTGCCCAGCCCCAAGGGCGCCATGTACCTGTGGGTGCCGCTGCCCGAGGGCGTGGAGAGCGAGCCCTGGGCGCGGCGGCTGCTGCTGGAGCAGGGCGTGGCGCTGCTGCCCGGCAAGTCGCTGGGCGACGGCGGCGAGGGCTTCGTGCGCATCGCGCTCACCTGCTCCGAGGATCGTCTGCGGCAGGCGGCCGCGCGCATGGCGAAGATGCTGGAGGCGAGCGCCGCCGTCGTCTGACGCGCGATCGTCGATCCGTCCGACGACCCCTCCTCCGCCCGGCGCGGAGGAGGGGTTTTCGTTTGCGATGCGAATCGGGTGATGCAGATCGTGTGATGCAGATCGTGTGATGCAGATCGGGTGATGCGGATCGGGTGATGCGGATCGGGTGATGCGGATCGGGCGATGCGGATCGGGCGATGTGGATGATGTGAACACCCCGTCCGCGAATTCATGAGCGAGCGAGGTTCGGGGCGGTGAGGGCGCGCGAAGCCCGCGACGAGCGAATGAATTCGCCGCTGGAAA
>NZ_DASURI010000224.1:0-4146 GCF_036280135.1 Longimicrobium sp. | reverse complement strand
GGGGGGCCGCGGGCGGTCCGTGGGGATCTCCAGCAGGGGCGGCGCCCCGGCCAGCCGGTCCCGCCACCACGCCATCTGCGCGTCCAGCACGCCGCCCGCCAGCCACCCGCGCTGCCACGCCGCGAAGTCGGCGTACTGCACGGGCAGGGGGGCCAGGGCCGGCGCGCGCTCCCCGGCAAAGGCGCCGTACAGCTCCGACACCTCGCGCACCAGCACGCCCATGCTCCAGCCGTCGCTGGCGATGTGGTGCATGGTGAAGAACGCGGCCCACGCCTCCGTGTCCAGCCGCGCCAGCCGGGCGCGGAAGGGCGCGCCGGCCGCCAGGTCGAACGGCCGCCCCGCCTCCTCGTCCGTCATCCGGCGGACGGCGTCGTCGCGGTCCGCCGGCGACAGCCCCCGCAGGTCCTCCACGGGGAGGGTGAAGGGCGCGGCGGGGGCCACCACCTGCACGGGCTCGCCCGCCACGGTGCCAAAGGTGGTCCGCAGCACCTCGTGCCGCTCCACCAGGGCCGTGAGGGCCCGCTCCAGGGCGGAGGCGTCCAGCTCGCCCCGCAGCCGCAGGGCCACGGGGATGTTGTACGTGGCCTGCCCCGGCCGCAGCTGCTCGATGAACCACAGCCGCTGCTGGGCGAACGAGAGCGGCAGGGCGCCGCCGCGGGGGGCGGGCTCCAGGGGCGGGGCCTGCACCCCGGCCCCGGCGCGGAGCACCGCCTCCACCCGCTGGGCCAGGGCCGCCGGCGTGGGGGCGTCGAAGAGGGCCCGCAGCTCCACCTCGGCCCCCAGGGCCGCGCGCACGCGGGACATCATCCGCGTGGCCATGAGCGAGTGGCCGCCCAGCTCGAAGAAGCCGTCGTCGCGGCCCACCCGCTCCACTCCCAGGACGTCGGCCATGATGCCGGCCAGCGTTTCCTCCACGGGGGTGCGGGGCGCCTCGTACTCCGCCGCGGCCCCGGACGCGAAGTCCGGCGCGGGAAGGGCGCGGCGGTCCACCTTGCCGTTGGGGGTCAGGGGCAGCGCCTCCAGCAGCACGAACGCCGAGGGCACCAGGTACTCCGGCAGCGTCCCCGCCAGGGCCCCGCGCAGCTCGGCGGGGGTGAGCGTCCCCGCCCGCGCGGGGACCACGTACGCCACCAGGCGCCGCTCGCCGCCGTCCGCGCGCACCTCCACGACGGCCTCGCGCACGTCGGGGCGCCGCAGCAGCACGGCCTCGACCTCGCCCGGCTCCACGCGGTAGCCCCGCAGCTTGACCTGGGTGTCCACGCGGCCCAGGAACTCCAGCGTCCCCCCGGCCGTCCAGCGCACGCGGTCGCCCGTGCGGTACAGGCGGGCGCCGGGCGCGCCGGCGAACGGGTCGGGGACAAAGCGCCCGGCCGTGAGGGCGGGCCGGCCCGCGTAGCCGCGGGCCAGGCCGTCGCCGCCCGTGAACAGCTCGCCGGGCACGCCCACGGGCATGGGGCGCATCCCGCCGTCCAGCACGTACACGGTGGAGTTCTCGACGGCCCGGCCGATGGGGACGGACGCGCCCGCCTCGTCCGGGGCGCGCACGGCGTGCGTGGCGCTGAAGGTGGTGTTCTCCGTGGGCCCGTAGCCGTTGATGACGGTGAGCCCCGGCACCGCCTCCAGCACGCGGCGCACGTGCGCGGGCGACAGCACGTCGCCGCCCGCCAGCAGCTGGCGCACGTGGCGGAAGGCCGCCGGGTGCTCGTCCACCAGCTGGTGAAAGAGGCCGGCCGTGAGCCACAGCGTCGTCACCCGCTGGCGCTCCAGCTCGGCGGCCAGCTCCGCCAGCGAGGGCGTGCCCGCGGGGAACACGGCCAGGCGGGCGCCGTTCAGGAGCGCCCCCCAGATCTCGAAGGTGGACGCGTCGAAGGCGATGGGGGCGAGCTGCAGGACGGTTTCCTCCGCCCCCAGCCGCACCCAGCTGCCCCCGCGCGCCAGGCGCAGCACGGCCCGGTGCGGCACGGCCACCCCCTTGGGCGTGCCCGTGGAGCCCGACGTGTAGACCACATACGCCAGGGCCTCGGCGGGCACCTCCACCCGCGGGTCGTCCCCGGGCTCGCGGGCGATCTCGTCGCGGGCGGCGTCCAGCAGGACCGTGGCCACGCCGTCGGTGGGAACGACCCCGGCCAGGCGCGTCTCGCTCACGAGGACGGAGACGCCGGCGTCGGCCAGCATGAAGGCCAGCCGCTCGCGCGGGTAGACCGGGTCCAGGGGCACGTACGCGCCGCCGGCCTTGAGGATGGCCAGCACGGCCACCACCAGGTCCGCCGAGCGCTCCAGGCACAGCCCCACGCGGCTTTCCGGGCCCACGCCCCGGCGGCGCAGGTGGTGGGCCAGGCGGTTGGCCCGCCGCTCCAGCGCGGCGTAGGTGAGCGCCTCGCCCCCCGCGGACAGGGCCACGGCGTGCGGGGTGCGCGCCGCCTGCTCCGCGAACAGGGCGTGGAGGGAGGCGTCGCGCGGGTAGTCGGCCCGCGTTCCGCTCCACGCGCCCAGCAGCCGCTCGCGCTGGGCCTCGTCCAGCAGGGAGACGGCGGAGAGGGGCGCGTCGGGATCGGCCGCGACGGCCTCCAGCAGCCGGGCCAGGTGCGCCGCCATCCCCTCGACGGTGGCGCCGTCGAACAGGTCGGTGCGGAAGAGGAGCGTGCCGCCGATGCGCTCGCCGGCGTCGTGCATGGCCAGGCTCAGGTCGAACTTGGCCGCCTCCAGGGCGCCGCCCAGGGCCACGGCCCGCGCCTGGCCAAGGGCCAGCGGCTCCTCCGCGGCCGTGTCCAGGGCAAAGAGCGCCTGGAAGACGGGCGTGCTGGTCTGCGTGCGCTCCGGCTGGATCTCGTGCACCAGCTGCTCGAAGGGCAGGTCCTGGTGGGCGTGCGCCTGCAGCACCCCCTCGCGCACCCGGTGCACCAGGGCCCGGAAGGCGGGGTCGCCGGACAGGTCCGTGCGCAGGGCCAGCAGGTTGACGAAGAACCCGATGAGGTTCTCCACCTCCAGCCGCGAGCGGCCGGCCACGGGGGTGCCCACCACCACGTCGTCCTGCCCGGCGTAGCGGCCCAGGAGGGCCTGGAAGCCGGCCAGCAGGGTCATGAACAGGGTGGCGCCCTCCGCCCGCGACAGGGCGCGCAGCCCCCGCGACGCCGCGGGCGAAAGGACGAACGAGCGGCCCTCGGCGCGGGCGCCGGGGGCGGCCGTGCGGGGGCGGTCGGTGGGCAGCGCCAGCAGGGGCGGCGCGCCGGCCAGGCGCCCGCGCCAGTAGCCCAGCTGGCCCTCCAGCACGGGGCCGGCCAGCCACGCCCGCTGCCACGCGGCAAAGTCGGCGTACTGCACCGGCAGGGCGGGCAGCACGGGCGGCCGCCCCTCCGCCAGGGCGGCGTACAGCTCCGACATCTCCCGCACCAGCACGTCGCGCGACCACCCGTCGCTCACGATGTGGTGCAGGGTAAAGAGGACGGCCGTGTCGTCGTGGTCCAGGCGCAGCAGGGTCACCCGCAGGGCGGGGGCCGCGGCCAGGTCGAAGGGGCGCTCCGCCTCCTCCCGCATGCGGCGCCGCAGCTCCGCCTCGCGCGCGTCCGGCTCCAGGGCCGACAGGTCCGCCCGCGCGGGGCGCACGGGGGCCGGGGGCAGCACCACCTGCACCGGCTCGCCGCCGCGCGCGGGAAAGACGGTGCGCAGCGACTCGTGGCGGGCCACCAAGGCGTCCAGGGCGCGCTCCAGCACGTCCAGGTCCAGGGGCCCCCGCAGCCGCAGGGCGTGCGGCATGTTGTACGCGACGCCGCGCGGGTCCATCTGCTGGATGAACCACAGCCGCTGCTGCGCGAAGCTCAGGGGCAGGTCGCCGTCGCGGGGCACCGGCACCAGGGGCGGGGCCTGGAGGCCGGCGTCCGCGCGCAGCAGCCCCTCCACCCGCTCCGCCAGGGCGGCGGGGGTGGGGGCGGCGAACAGGGCCCGCAGGGGCACCTCCACCCGGAACGCCTCGCGCACCCGCGAGATGAGGCGCGTGGCGATGAGCGAGTGGCCCCCCAGGGCAAAGAAGTCGTCGTGCACGCCCACGCCCGGCTTGCGCAGCACCTCGGCAAAGAGGGCCGTGAGCACCTCCTCGGCGGGGGTGCGCGGGGCCGCGGGCGCCGCGTGGGCGGCGCCCGCCTCCACGGG
>NZ_DASURI010000223.1:0-13793 GCF_036280135.1 Longimicrobium sp. | reverse complement strand
GAGCGGCTGGGCATTCCCGACCAGGAGCGCCGCATCCTGGCCGGCGTGGGCGCCCAGTACGAGAGCGAGGTCGTGTACCACTCGCTCAAGAAGGAGTGGGAGGAACAGGGCGTCATCTTCAAGGGGATGGACGACGGCCTGCGTGAGCACGAGGACCTCGTCCGCGAGTACTTCGGCACGGTGGTTCCCTTCCGCGACAACCTGTTCGCGGCCGTGAACTCCGCCGTGTGGAGCGGCGGCTCGTTCGTGTACGTGCCCAAGGGCGTAAAGCTGGACATGCCCCTGCAGGCCTACTTTCGCATCAATGCGGAGGCCATGGGGCAGTTCGAGCGCACGCTCATCATCGTGGAAGAGGGCGCGCAGGTGCAGTACATCGAGGGGTGCACGGCGCCCTCGTACAGCCAGGACAGCTTCCATTCGGGTGTCATCGAGATCATCGTCAAGGACGACGCCCGCATGCGCTACACGACCATCCAGAACTGGTCGCACAACGTCTACAACCTGGTCACGCAGCGCGCCAAGGTGGGACGCAACGGCACCATGGAGTGGGTGGACGGCAACCTGGGCAGCAAGCTGACGATGAAGTACCCCAGCTGCTACCTCATGGGCGAGGGCGCGCGCGGCGAGATCCTGTCCATTGCCTACGCGGGCAACGGCCAGCACCAGGATGCCGGCGGCAAGGTGATCCACGCGGCGCCGCACACGTCGTCCCGCATCGTCTCCAAGTCCATCAGCCGCGGCTCGGGACGGTCGTCGTACCGCGGCCTGCTGCACGTGCAGCCGGGCGCGCACCACGCCAAGAGCAACGTGGAGTGCGACGCGCTGCTGCTGGACGAAGAGGCGCGGACGGACACGTATCCGTACATCAACATCGAGGACCAGCACGCGCAGATCGGCCACGAGGCCACGGTAAGCAAGATCGGCGACGAGCAGCTGTTCTACCTGATGTCGCGCGGGCTGAGCGAGGACGAGGCGGCCACCATGGTGGTGCGCGGCTTTATCGAGCCCATCGCCAAGGAGCTGCCGCTGGAGTACGCGGTGGAGCTCAACCGGCTGATCGAGCTGGAGATGGAAGGCTCGGTGGGATGAGTACGGCAGGGGACAGGGAATAGGGAATAGGGAATAGGGAATAGCCAGCAACTACGTGCACGTGCTCCTGTCTTCGATTGGGGAAAGGGGCAGATGGGTCGGCGAGGAAAGCCACGGGCGTCGTCCGCCGATCATGCAGTTGTCCGCCATTCCCTATTCCCTATTCCCTATTCCCTGATTCCCTCAGGCGTTGCGAACGACACCCTGACGGATAAAGACAAGTGCCCGATACAACCACCACCACCATCACCCCGGCCGACGTCGGCCTCTTCACCCGCGACCAGGTGGAGATGCTCACGGCCCGAAAGCTCGAGGCGGACTGGCTGCGCGACACCCGCATGCGCGCGCACGCCGTCTTCGCCGACACCCCGATGCCCACCACGCGCCTGGAAGACTGGCGCTACACGGACATCAAGAAGTTCTTCAAGCTCGACGCGTTCTCGTTTGCCGAGGAGCGTGGCCCCCTGGCCGACGCCGACCTCCCCGCCGGCCTCACGGCCGTGATGAGCGAGGCCACCGGCACCAGCGCCCGCCTGGTGCAGGTGGACGCCTCCGTCGTCCTGCGCGACGTGCCGGCGGAGCTGGAAGCCCAAGGCGTCATCTTCACCTCGCTTGAGGCCGCCGCCCGCGAGCACCCCGAGCTGGTGCAGAAGTTCTTCGGCACGGCCATCACGCCGGACGACGGCAAGTTCGCCGCGCTCAACTCCGCCTTCTGGACGGGCGGCGCGTTCCTGTACGTGCCCAAGGACGTGCGCGTGGAGGTGCCGTTCCGCGTCTACCGCTGGCTGAGCGACGCGGGCACGGCCGTGGCCGGGCGCGTGCTCGTCGTGGCCGAGCAGGGCGCGCACGTGGCCATGGTGGACCAGCTGGGCTCCGACGACCTGTCGAAGACGGCGCTGTCCGTGGGCGCCGCCGAGATCTTTGCCGACGAGGGCGCGACGGTCATCTACACGCAGGTGCAGCGGTACGGGCGCGGCGTGGCGCACCTGTCCACGGACCGGCTCGTGGCCGGGCGCGACGCCAAGATCACCACGCTGTACACGTCGTTCGGCGGGGACCTGGGACGCGCGGACGTGCAGTGCCGGCTTCGCGCGCCGGGCAGCCACGTGGACATGCTGGGGCTGTACATCGCCGACGGCACGCAGCACTTCGACAACCAGACGCTGCAGGACCACCTGGCCCCGCACGCCAGCAGCAACCTGCTGTTCAAGGGCGCGCTGAACGACCAGGGCCGCTCGGTGTTCCGCGGGCTCATCCGCGTGCACCCCAAGGCGCAGCGCACCGACGCGTACCAGACCAACCGCAACCTCATCCTGAGCGACAAGGCCCGCGCCGACTCGCTGCCCAACCTGGAGATCCAGGCGGACGACGTGCGCTGCTCGCACGCGGCCACCGTGGGCCAGCTGGACGAGGAAGAGGTGTTCTACCTGCTTTCCCGCGGCATCCCCAAGCTCGAGGCCGTGCGCCTGGTGGTGTTCGGCTTCTTTGGCGAGGTGCTGGAGCAGCTGCCGCTGGAGGACGTAAAGCAGGAGCTGCTGCGCGTGACCGAGCGCAAGCTGCGCGCGCGCGGCTGACGTTGGGCTGGACACGCATTGCCGCCCTCCCGGAGCTCGCGCCCGAGGGGGCGGTCCTGGGAGTGGAGGCGGCGGGACGGCGGATCGCGCTGGCGCGGGTGGACGGCGAGGTGTACGCATTCGCCGACAACTGCTCGCACCGCGACTTTCCCCTCAGCGTGGGCGAGGTGGACACGAGCGCGTGCACCGTGACGTGCGAATGGCACGGTGCCGCGTTCGACATCCGCACGGGGCAGCCCCTGTGCGCGCCCGCCACGCGCCCCATCGCCGTCTACGAGGCCAGGGTGGAGGACGGCGCGGTCTGGGTGGACGTGCCGTAGACGTTCGGATGTGCAGGTTTTCGAGGCGCGATGCCGGCATGCGCCCGGTGTCGCGCTTCTCACCGTGCTCTTATGCGACTACGAACAGCATCCGCTTCAGACGATACGTTCCATCTCGTGGAGGGATGTCGACACGAATGGCACTTCGTATTCCCGCGTATTGATCAACGAGTACGGGACACCCATGAGACGGCGCAGCGCCATCTGGAGCTGGAAAGATATCAGGAAGGCGTCAAGATTCTTACGTCAGTTGTAAGTGCTTACCCTGAGTATGTTGATGCCCAAGATACGTTAGCTTGGGCCCTGAAGCGGAATGGTGAGCCAGACAAAGCGTACGAAACTTGGAAATCGATAATCAGAAGGACCCTAGCTCTGCTGCCTAGTGACTTTTACTTCGGCAGGGATCACCTCCTCTGGGGCTATCCGAGCAATTGGTCGTTTCTCCAAGCATACCTCAATCTCGGCTCAGAACATCGCAGACGGGGATTGGTCGGTGAAGCGCTTTCGATTTTCCAGAACGTCCTGTACTTGGATCCGAGCAATGTGCGGGCACCAAAATCACTGATCGTACGGTGCTTTTTCCGGCTACACCGACCGCTAGACGTGCTTGCATTCTGTGAGCGGCACCACGACGATTATGATTCGGATCTACTCTATGGGCGTGCGCTTGCGCTCTATCAACTAGGTCGGAAAAGCGATGCTGCTGCGGCACTTGAAGGTGCAATTCGTCGTCAACCTTCAATTGCTAAAGAGCTGGCAAAGCAAACACACCGGACTGCGCGGGACGATCGCCCCCGCTATAACCGGATAGCTGATGAGGCAATTTTCTACTGGCGCGAAGCAGGAGAATTCTGGAGCAAAACGCGCGGTGCGCTTGCTCTGGTGCGACGAGTACTTCGCGAGAGAGATCTGCACGTATGACTGAGGCAACGCTTGCCCACCCGTCCACCTCGCCGCTGGACGTGCAGCGCATCCGCGAGGACTTTCCCATCCTGCGCGAGACGGCGCACGGAAAGCCCATCGTCTACCTGGACAACGCGGCCAGCACCCAGAAGCCGCGCCAGGTGATCGACGCGATCGTCACGCACTACGAGCGCGACAACGCCAACGTGCACCGCGGCATCCACGAGCTCAGCAACCGCGCCACGGACGCGTACGACGGCGCGCGGCAACGGGTGGCGGCGCTGTTCGGCATCGCGGACCCGGCGGAGCTCATCTGGACGCGCGGGACGACGGAGGGACTGAATCTCGTGGCGTACACGTGGGGCCTGGCCAACGTGCGGCAGGGCGACGAGATCCTGCTGTCCATGCTGGAGCACCACAGCAACCTGGTCCCCTGGCAGATCCTGGCCCAGCGCACGGGCGCCCGCCTGCGGTTCCTGGAGCTGGACGACCAGGGGCGGCTGGACCTGTCGGGGCTGGACTTTCTGCTCAGCGAGCGGACGAAGATCGTCTCCCTGGCGCACGTGTCCAACGCGCTGGGCACGGTGAACCCCATCCGCGAGATCGCGGCGCGGGCCAGGGCCGTGGGCGCGCTGATGGTGGTGGACGGTGCACAGTCGGCGCCGCACATGCCCGTGGACGTGCCGTCGCTGGGCGCGGACTTCTACGCGTTCAGCGGCCACAAGATGTGCGGCCCCACGGGGATCGGCGGGCTGTGGGGGCGCCGCGAGGTGCTGGAGGCCATGCCCCCGTTCCACGGCGGCGGCGACATGATCGAGTGGGTGGAGCTGGAGAGCAGCACGTACGCGCCCATCCCCACGAAGTTCGAGGCGGGGACGCCCAACGTGGCGGGGGCCGTGGGGCTGGCGGCCGCGGCGGACTACCTGGGCACCATCGGCCGCGACGCCATCCTGGCGCACGAGCGGCACCTCATCGGCTACGCGGTGGAGCGGCTGGCCGAGATCCCGGACCTGAACATCCTGGGCCCGCGCAGCCTGGAGGAGCGGTCGGGGGTGATCTCGTTCACCCTGGCCGACATCCATCCGCACGACCTGGCCACCATCCTGGACAGCGAGGGCGTGGCCATCCGCGCCGGCCACCACTGCACCCAGCCGCTGATGAAGTGCCTGGGCGTGGGCAGCACCGCGCGCGCCTCGTTCTACCTGTACAACACCACGGACGAGGTGGATGCGCTGGTGGACGCGCTGCACAAGGCGCGCGGGCTGTTCGGGTACTGAAGGGCGGAACTGCGGGTTACAGGGGACAGGTTACAGGGCCCAGCCAGCAACGGCGCACGTGGCCGTTCGGGGATGACATCCAACGCGAGCACCGCGCCGAGCGAATGAATTCGCCGCTGGAAAGGCACGAAATCCGCCTGCGCGGATTGGAACGTGGTCACGCTGCCACCGTGCAGCGGAGCGGGCCCTGGTGGATCGGGTGGGTCGATGGCGTGTCGGGCGTGAACTCACAGGGTGGGACTCGCGAGGAGCTGATCGCAAACCTCGAGTCTGCCCTGCATGAAGCATTGGAGACGCAATGACGGAGCGGTCCGCGCTGGACGAGGTCTACCAGGCAGTCATCCTCAAGCACTACCGCAACGCAAAGCACCGCGGCGAGCTGGCGGAGCCGGACGCCGTGGTGCCCATGCGCAACCCCGTGTGCGGCGACGATATCCTGCTGCAGGTGCAGGTGGACGGCGACCGCATCCAGGACATCCGCTTCAGCGGGCACGGGTGCGCCATCTCGCAGGCGGCCGCGTCCATGATGAGCGAGCACGCCGTCGGCAAGTCGTGGGACGAGATCCACGCCGTCGCCGCGCGCTTTCGCGACATGGTGCACGGCGACGAGACCGCCGCGCGCGACAAGACGCTCGGCGACCTGCGTGCGCTCAGCGGCGTCGCGAAGCTGCCGCGTCGCGTGAAGTGCGCCATGCTCGCCTGGGACGCGCTGGAGGAGGCGGAGAAGAAGCTCGGGGACAGCAGGGAATAGGGAACAGGGAATAGGGAATAGCGGGATTTTTCCCGCTCCCAATGAGAATCGCCCCGCGACCGATGAGGTCGCGGGGCGATTGTGCGTGCGGGTGCGGATCAGCCGCGGGTGATGCGGCGGGGGTCGGCGCCGCGCTCAATGCGGTCGGCCAGCTCCAGCAGCCCGGAAAAGGCATCGCGCGCGGGGGCGGGCAGGTCGCCGATCTCCAGCTCGTCGGCGTCGCTCACGGCGCGCTGCAGGGCGTCGACGGCCTCGCGGATGAGAGCCGCGCGGGCGGCGCGGTCTTCCACGCCCTCGACGGGAATGGTCGCCGTCTTGGCCCAACTGGTGCGGGCGCGGCGGCGGCGGCGCACCTTGGTGTCGTAGAACGTCCGGCCCGCGTCCGTGAGCTCCACCAGCCCGTCCGCCTTGCGCACCAGGCCGCGGCCTTCGAGGGCCCGCACCACGCGGCCGTCCAGGTCGTCGAACGGCACGGGCGCCTCGGCCAGGGCCAGCTGGCGCAGCATGTCTTCCTGCGTGTTGTTGACGCGCGTGTCGTCGGCCTCTTCCTCGTCCTCCGCCTCCTGTGTGGAAACGACCACGCGGGCGGAGGGATGCGGAATGCGCGCCTGGTGCGCCGGCATGGCGGGCTGCTGGCCGCGCTCCAGCGACTGCAGCGCCTTGCGCCCGTCCGGCGTGATGATGCTGAAGCCGCTGAGCCGCTTGATGTAGCGGCGCATGCCCAGGTGCCGCAGCGCGTCGGCGTTGAGACGCGCCTCGCTGACGGGCGCGCCCTTTTCCGCCAGCTCCTTGAGCAGCGCGATTTCTTCCGGGGAAAGGTCGTCGAACACGGGAGATCGTGGAGGGAGGTCCAACGCGCTGATTGTACGCGGGTTTCCGCGCATCAAGATACACTCCGCACGCCCGTTCGCCAACTCCCGGCATTGCGCGACGCGGAGGACACTGTGGAGTGACGACGTGGATCTCCAGATCCACTGATCCGCGTGGAGGGACAGAGGAGATTACAGGACGGGGTGCGATGGTGCGGAGCCCCAGCCCCCGGCGACTGAAGTCGCGGCACCGAAAACGTGATGTCGGCCTTCGCCGACGGGTCCGGCGCGGGCGAGTGCCGCGCGGTCGCGCGGAGTTACGTCGGGTGTATCGCGCGAGGGTTGGGCTAAGCAGGGGCGGCCGCATCCCAGCCCCGGCGAATGAATTCGCGGCACCGAACACGTGATGTCGGCCTTCGCCGACGGGTCCAGCCCGGGCCAGTGCCGTGCTGATCGGCACGGCCTCGCGCGTCTTCGACGCGATGATCTGCGTTGGTTCGGGAGATTGGATAACGGCAGGAGCCGCAGTTCAACCCTCCCCCAGGGGTTTTGGGGGAGGTGGGCGAGCTCCGCGACCCCGGAGGGGGCGCCCGCGCGGACTTCACCCCTCCGCACGAGCCGATCAGTTACTTTCGCACTTCCGCACTTCCGCACTTCCGCACTTCCGCACTTCCGCACTTCCGCACTTCCGCACTTTCGCACTCGCAGTTCCTTGCGCCGTCTCCCGCCGGTCCGTATGCTCCCCGGTCCACCCTGAACGCCGTTCAACCGCGCAGTCCCGCAGCATGAAGCGCTACGCCGCGTACGACCCGCCCGAGTACCAGAACTGGACCGCCGACCCTGCGCTGGTACAGGCCTGCCGTGACTGCATCACCGCCAACCCGGAGCGCGAGGCCGTCATCCAGGGCCTGTCGCGCGAGCAGCGGCTGGACCTGTACGCCGGCCTGCTGCGCAACCGGCTGCACGACGTGATGCTCAAGCGCTGGGTCAAGAACGGCGTCATCAGCAAGGCGTGGCTGGGCGTGGGCGAGGAGGCCACCACAATCGGCCCCGTGCACGCGCTTCGGCGCGCCGGACCGGACCGCGACGTGGTGGCGCCCATGATCCGCAACTCGGGCGCGTGCCACGAGATGGGGATGCCCGTAGCCGACATCTTCCGCAGCTACCTGGGCACGGCCGACGGCCCGTCCATGGGCCGCGACCTGCACGTGGGCGGGCTGGAGCACGGCGTGCTGCCCCCCATCAGCCACGTGGGCGACGTGGTGCCCGTCATCTCCGGCATCGCGCTCTCGTTCAAGCAGCGCGGCGAGGACCGCGTGGGCCTGACGTGGACGGGCGACGGCTCCACCAAGACGGCCGCCTTTCACGAGGGGATCAACTTCGCGGCCGTGCACCGGCTGCCGGTGATCTTCATCATCCAGAACAACCAGGTGGCGCTGGGCACGCAGCTGTCGCAGCACGCGGCCGGCTCGTTCGAGGACTGGCCGGCCATGTACGGCGTGAACGGCGGCACCTTTGACGGCAACAACGTGCTGGACGCGTACGCCGCCACGCGCCTGGCCGCGGACCACGCCCGCGCCGGCAGGGGGCCCACGCTGCTCATCGCCGAGACGTTCCGCATGGGCGGCCACGCCACGCACGACGAGCGCGAGGCCCGCACCCTGTTCAACGCGGAGCTGTTCGCCAGCTGGGGCCGCCGCGACCCCGTGGGGCTGTACGAGGCGTGGCTGGAGGAGGAAGGATTCGGGCGCGCGGAGCTGGAGCAGATCGAGGCCCGCGTGAACGCCGAGATCGAGGCCGCGGCCCAGGAGGCCCTGCGCAGCCGCGAGCAGGCGATGCCCGCGCCGGAGTCCGCCGCGGCGGGCGTGTACGCGTGAGCACGGATCGGGCGCCGCTGCACGGCCGGGCCAGCGCGGCGGCGCCCTCGTACATCGTCGTCTTTCGCGACGGCACCCACCCCGACGACGTGACGGACGCCCTGGCGGCCGAGCACGGCTTCACCCCGAAGTACGTCTTTCGCAACGCGCTGCTGGGCTTCGCGGCGGAGCTCTCGGCCGGGGCGCTGGATGCCATCCGCCGCCACCCCGCCGTGAAGTACGTGGAGCACGACGCCCCCGTCCAGGCGAGCTGATCTCCCGTCCACCGAGCTTCCGCGCGGGTAAGCGGAGAGGCGAGGGCCCAGAGAAGGGAGAAATCGCGCGTTCGCGTCGTCCGCGCCACCAGGAGCGAATGAATTCGCCGCTGGACGTTCGCGAAGTCCGCCTTCGCGGACTGCCCCAGAAAAGGCCGCCCCGGTGCACCGGGGCGGCCTTTTACGCGGTTGAAGCCTCACGCAGTTTGTGAGGCTTTCCGCAGTCGTTGCGGCGACTTCAGTCGCTCCGGCTGGTGCTCAGTCCTGCGCGGAAGCCTTGCCCGCGTAGAGCGCCTCGACGACGTCGGCGTAGTGCTTTTCGACGAGCTTGCGCTTGATCTTGAGCGTGGGCGTGAGCATGCCGCTCTCGATGGTGAACTCCTGCGCCAGCACGGCCACCTTCTTGGGCCGCTCGAACTTGGCGAACTCGTCCAGCCCGCCCAGCGCCTCCTTTTCCATCAGCGCGACCACGCGCGGATCGCGGGCCAGGGCCTCGTGGTCCGTCGTCGTGATGCCCTGCGCGGCCGCCCAGGGCAGCAGGTTCTCCCACTCCGGCACCACCAGCACGCTGGGAAACGGCCGCCGGTCGCCGATGATGACGGCCTGCCCCACGAACGGCGACATCACCACGGCGTTCTCCATGGGCTGCGGCGCCACGTTCTTGCCGCCCGCCGTGACGATGATGTTCTTGAGCCGGTCCGTGATGCGCAGGAATCCGTCGGACGTGAGCTCGCCGATGTCGCCCGTGTGGAACCAGCCCTCCATGTCCACGGCCTCGCGCGTGGCGTCCTCGTTCTGCCAGTAGCCCTTCATCACGTGCGGGCCACGGGTGAGGATCTCGCCCGTCTGCGGGTCGATGCGGATCTCGCAGCCGGGGACGGGCTTGCCCACCGTGCCCAGCTGGATGGCATCCGGCTTGTTGACGGCGATGACGGGCGACGTCTCCGTCAATCCGTATCCCTCGTACACGGGCAGGCCGGCGGCGTAGAAGAACTTGGCCACCTCGGGCGAGAGCGGCGCCCCGCCGGAGACGAAGTTGCGCACGCGCCCGCCCGTCCGCTGCCGCAGCACGCTGAAGACGAGCTTGTCAGCCAGTCGATACTGCACCGCCTGGACGGGGGACGGCGTGCGCCCCGCCAGCTTCACGTCCGCCACCGACTCGCCCACCTTCTTGGCCCAGCTGACGATCTTTGCCTTGATGCCGGACACGCCCACGACGCGGGCGTAGATCTTTTCGAACAGGCGCGGGACGGAGACGGCCACCATGGGGCGCACCTCCATCAGGTTGTCCGCCACCTTGTCCATGGACTCGGCGTAGGCGATGGTGGCGCCCACGTCCCAGTACAGGTAGTCCACCATCCGCTCGAACACGTGCGACAGCGGCAGGAACGAGAGGGTGACGTCGCCCTTCTGGATCACGTCGCCCAGCCCGTGCTGCAGGCACGCGGCCACGTTGCTGGCCAGGTTGTAGTGCGTGAGCATCACCCCCTTGGGGTTGCCCGTGGTCCCCGAGGTGTAGATGAGGGTGGCCACGTCGTCGCGGTCCACGCGCAGGGCGCGCTCGCGAAAGCCCGTGAAGCGCCCCGCCTTGACCGCCGCGTCGCCGTCGGCCATGAACCGCGCGAAGGGCGTGGTGCCCGGCGCGGCGTCAAAGCTCACGATGGCCTGCAGGTCTGGCAGCTCGCCCCGGATCTCCTGGATCTTGGCGGCCTGCGCGGGCGTGGAGACAAAGACCATCCGGGCCCCGCTGTCGCGCAGGATGTAGGCGACCTGGTTGGCGGGCAGCGTGGGGTAGATGGGGATGTCGATGGCCCCCAGCCCCACGGCGGCGTAGTCGGTGACGACCCACTCCGGGCGGTTCTCGGAGAGGATGGCGATGCGGTCCCCCGCGCCGATGCCCGCCCCGGCCAGGGCGGCGGCCACGGCGGTGACGCGCGCCTCGATGTCGGCGTGCGGCAGGGCCGTCCACGTGCCGCTGGGCGCGCGGTACAGCAGGGCCCGGGAGCCGCCGTGCCGGTCGATGCCCCCAAAGAAGATCCTGGGGATGGTGTCGCGCTCCACGGGGCGCAGGGGAACCAGCGTGTTCTGCATGCGGCCGGACTCCGCCGGAGGTGCTCGGAATGGATCGCGCGGCGCCGCCTGCGCCGCATCGCGAACATACCGCGAACCGTGGAGGGATGACAAGCATCGGGCCAGCGCGGCGGCAGGCCTCGCCGAGGGGGATGCGGGGCGGCGGTTCAGCACGAGGGCGGATGCCTGGTTCGAGCGGGTGGACCCCCCGTGGGAGGTCCACTCCGCAACGCGGCGGACGATCCCCAATCCGCATGAACACTGCGCATCGGCGTTGATTTCCTCCGTCATTCGGCGCCGCGCGCACCTGCGGGATGAAAGCCGCCGCAGTCCAACCTCCCCCAGGGTTTTGGGGGAGGTGGGCGAGCTCCGCGAGTCCGGAGGAGGTGCTCGCGCGATGGGGCTGAACGCTTGGAACCGGCCCCTGCCTTCAGGGAGCGCCCGTGCGGGACTCGCCCGCTCAAAGGGCTGCGGGCGCGCCCGAAGGATCTCCTTCGCACCGCAGGGACTTCGCTGCTGGACGGGGTCCTTGCCAGGGCGGGAATACCTGCCGTGCCCCATCGGCAATGAGGGGCTGACGAGGGCGGACGTCGGAGCCTTGCGGGAGGGGAGGCAGATCAGCCGGCGCGTGGGGCGGCCGTCCAGCGCGACAGCTTGGCCCGGAGCATGGGGAGCGTGACGTTGCCGTCCTCCAGCACCGCGGAATGGAAGCGGCGGATGTCGAAATCCGCGCCCAGCGCGGCCTCCGCCTCGGTGCGCAGCCGCCGGATCTCCGCGCCGCCCAGCAGGTACGCCGGCGCGAAGCCCGCCCACGTGGCCGCCATGTCGACCATGGCGTCGATCCGCTCGGGCGCCGTGGACGTGCGCGAACGCATCACCTCGCGCGCCTGCTCGCGCGTCCAGCCCAGCGCGTGGATGCCGCTGTCCACGGCGGCCCAGGCGGCGTAGAACGTCCGCGCGGAGAGCCAGCCCAGCCGCGACAGGTCCGACGCGTACAGCCCCATCTCCTCCGCCAGGGACTCGGCGTAGACGGCCCAGCCTTCCACGAAGCCGCTGTTGCCCATCACCCGCGTGAGCGGATGCGCGCCGCGTTCCCGGGCCAGCGCGAGCTGCAAGTGGTGACCGGGCACCGTCTCGTGCACGATCACGGACTCCGCGCGCACGCGGGTGAGCATGGCGGACGGATGCGTGTTCGCCTGGAAGCTCCCCGGCCGCCCATCCGCCGGGGGCACGTAGATGCCGCCGGGCGAGGAGACGTCCGCGCCGGGCATCGGCTCCACGCCTACCGGCGCGTCCGGCAGCGCGGCGAACCACGCCGGCAGCCGCTCCCACGCGCGGGCCACGACGCCGCGCGCGTGGTCCAGCATCTCGTCCGCGGAGGCGTAGCGGTACGCGTCCGACGTGCGCAGGCGGTGCCGCGCCTCCGCGAGGTCGTCCGTGCCCAGGGCGCGCAGCGCGACGGGGCGCATCTCCGCCTCCGCGCGATCCAGCTCGGCGAGGGCGAACGCGTGCACCTCCGCCGGGTCCAGCGCCAGCGTGGTGTACCGTCGCAGGGCCGCGCGGTATCCATCCACCCCGCACGGCAGCGCCGAGATCGCCAGCGATGTCCGGGCGCGCGGCAGGTACTCGTCGCGCAGATGGTCGCGGTAGCGCGCCAGGGCGGGATGGATCTCGTCCGCCACGAGCGCCGTCCATGCGCGGCTGAACGCATTGTCCGGGTCGCGCCGGGCGGGATCGGCGTAGGGTGAGCTGTCCGGCGGGAGACGCAGCGTGGCATCCAGCTGGTCGATCACGCGGCGCACGGCATCGCGCGGCGCCGTCCATCCCGTGCGGACGCCCTCCTCCAGCCGGTCGGTCTCGTTCGCCACGAAGCGTCCGAAGCCGCTCCACCGGGCAAGCGCGCGCGCCCGTTGCGCATCCGTCCCCACCGCCTGCGCCCTGGCAACGGGTGGATAGAAGAGGTGCCAGCCGCCCGCCTGGTCCACCGTCCACAGCTCCGGCCGGGCGACCCGCCAATCCGCCTCCGACTCCAGCGCGTGGCGCAGCACCCCGAGAGTGATGCGATCGTCCGCGTCCAGCGCATCCGCGTCGATGGCACGGACTTGGGCGAGCCATGCATCCTCGCGCGACCGCCACGCGCGGATGCCGGCCAGCGAGTTGTCCGGCAGGGGCGCGTCGGGATTCAGCGGCGCGCCCAGGTACACGGCCAGCTCCAGGTGCTGCCGGGCCCACGCGTGGAGGTATGCGTCGGCCAGCGCGCGCACGCGGCTCACGCGGACGGCTCCGGCAGGCGCCAGTAGACGCCGTTCTCGCGGGCCATCAGCCGTGTCCCGATGAGCTCGCGGCGCAGCGTGGCCGTGTCGGGGTGATGGTGCTTGATGATCTCGTTGAGCTCCGGCTCCGGGTAGCGGCGGCCGGGTTCGAAGCGCTCTACCAGCCAGCGCAGGACCACGTCGCGCTTCTTGCGGACGTCCGGGATCTTGGTCAGCCGCTCGTCGCCGTCCAAGAAGGTGCCCAGCACCTTGCGGTCGTACGCGTCGGCCTCGTCGCGGCCGCCGAAGGTGACCATGCGCTCGGGCGTGAACAGCTCGCGGCTGAGCTGCTGCAGCGTCTCGCCGGCCAGGCGGTAGAAGTGCGTGTTGCCGTCGGCGCGCATCTGCACCAGGCCGGCCTCGTGCAGCTTGGCCAGGTGATGCGAGATGGTGGGCTCCTTGAGGGCCACGATCTCCGCCAACTCGCCCACGCTTCGCTCGCGGCTGGCCAGGATGCCCAGCAGCTTGAGCCGCGTCTCGTTCGCGAGGAGCTTGAGGTATTCGACCGCCGTCGCGATTTCCATGATTACACTCTCCTGATTCGATGTATATCTAAA